>JBFKOE010000012.1:0-18849 GCA_041629015.1 Gammaproteobacteria bacterium | reverse complement strand
TCCGGGCTGCGCCTCACGCCCGCGGGCAGCGTATTCTACGAATACGTGCAGCGCCTGGAGGTGCTGGCCTCGGAGGCGCATCGCGCCGCCAAGGACGTCGCCGAGGGCGACGAGGCGCATCTCTATCTGGGCGCCAACCGCAGCGCGACCTCCTACATGCTGCCCGACCTGCTGCTCAGCTTTCGCCGCGCTCACGAGCGGGTGCGAATCCGCACCGAGGTCGATTCCTCCGACGTGCTCCTCGATCGACTGTTCGCCGGCTATCTCGATGCGGTGATCGTCGAGCAGTCGGTGGACGAGGAGCGCTTTCAGGTCACCCCGCTGCTGCGCGACGAGGTGGTGGTGATCTGCCGTGAGGACCATCCCCTGGCGAAGAAGGACTCCTGCAGTATCGAGGAGCTGAGCACCTACCCGCTGATCACCCACGAGCCGGACTCCGGCACGCGGCAGCTGCTCGGCGAGCGCCTGTCGATGGAGGACCGCTCGGACAACGACCTCAACATCGTGATGGAGTTGCAGAGCAGCGAGCTGGTGAAGCAGATGACCCGCCAGGGCCAGGGCGTCGGCCTGGTATCGCGACTCAGCATGATGCAGGCGCGCTCCGACGGGCTGCTCATCCGCAGCCTGGAAGGCGACCCGCTCTACCGGTTCTTCAGCCTGGTGATCACGGAGAAGGGCGCGGGCCGGTCCAAGGTCCAGGACCTGATCCGCATCGCCACCGAGATCTACAGCGAGGACATGCTCTTTCGGGATTGAGCTCGTGGGGTGGTATCGAACCGCAGCGCTGTTGCTCGCCTCCACGCTGGCGGCGAGCACCCCGGCCGCCGCGGGGGAGGTTCGGGTCGCGGCTGCGGCGGACCTGACCTTCGCCCTGCAGGCGCTGGTCGAGCGCTACCAGGCCGAGCACGGCGGGCGGATCAAGCTGAGCTTCGGCTCCTCGGGAAAGTTCACCCGCCAGATCGAGCAGGGCGCCCCCTTCGACCTCTTCTTCAGCGCCAACGAGGACTACGCCCTGCGCCTGGTCCGCGCCGGTCTGACCGCGGGCGAGGGCCGGCTCTACGCCGTGGGGCGCATCGTGCTGTTCCAGCCTTCGAGCTCCCACGCGGAGGAACCGCCCGAACTCGAGCAGCTCGGGGCGCTGGCCGAGGCCGGGCGGCTCAAGCGCCTGGCGATCGCCAACCCCGAGCATGCGCCCTACGGCCAGGCGGCCGAGCAGGCCCTGCGCAGCGCCGGAGTGTGGGAGCGGGTTCGCCGCCATCTGGTGCTCGGCGAGAACGCCGCGCAGGCGACCCAGTTCGCGGCCTCCGGCGCGGCCGATTTCGGCATCGTCCCCTACGCGATGGTGCTCAACCCCAACCTCCAGGCCCGCGGCCGCTACCGCCTGATCCCCGAGCGGCTGCACGCCCCGCTGCGCCAGCGGGTGGTCCTGCTGCGCCAGCCGAGCGCCGCCGCGCTCGCCTTCTACCAGTACCTGCAGGGCGAGACGGCGCGCGCGGTGCTCGCGCGCTTTGGCTTCGCCGCCGCGGATTGAGCCCGGCCGCGAGGCGCCGCGGTCGGCGCGGCACGCCCTCGCCACGGCCGACAACCCGCAACGCACGTTAGAATGCGCGCCATGGATTGGAGCGCGTTCGCCCTCTCACTACGGTTGTCGCTGGCGACGACCCTGATCCTGCTGGTCGTGGCCGTGCTGATCGCGCACGCCCTGGCGTGGCGTCGGTTCCCCGGCCGCAGCGTGGTGGAAGGCATCGTGGCGCTGCCGCTGGTCTTGCCGCCGACGGTGCTGGGCTATTACCTGCTGGTCCTGTTCAGCGCCAGCTCGCCGGCCGGGCGGCTGTTCGAGGGGATCACCGGGGACCCGCTGGCCTTCTCCTTCACAGGCCTGCTGCTCGCATCGCTGGTCTACAGCCTGCCGTTCGCCGTGCAGCCGATCCTGCGCGCCTTCGAGGCGATCGCCCAGGACGTGCGCGAGGCAGCCTGGTGCAGCGGTTTGAGCCGCTGGCAGACCTTCTGGCGGATCGAGCTGCCGCTGGCCTGGCCCGGGGTGATGACCGCGGTGGCGCTGGCCTTCGCGCACACCATGGGCGAGTTCGGGGTGGTGCTGATGGTCGGCGGCAATATCCCGGGCGAGACCCGCACCATCTCGATCGCGATCTACGACAGCGTCCAGGCCTTTGATGACGAGGCCGCGGCGACCATGTCGCTGGTGTTGCTGGTATTCGCGCTGGTGGCGGTCAGCCTGGTCTACGCGCTCAATCGGCGCTTCGATCACCGCCATGGCTGAAGGCCTGGAGGTCCGGCTGCGGCAGGCGCGCCCGATACCGCTCGCGGTCGAGCTAGAATGCGCGCCCGGCGAGCTGCACGCCCTGGTCGGCCCCTCGGGCAGCGGCAAGACCACCATCCTGCGCAGTGTCGCGGGCCTCTACCGGCCGCACCAGGGGCGAATCCGCTGCGGCGGCTCGGAGTGGCTCGACACCGACCGCGGCCTGGACGTCGCGCCCCAGCAAAGGCGGGTCGGGCTCCTGTTCCAGCATTACGCGCTGTTCCCGCATCTGTCGGCGGTCGGCAACGTCTGCGCGGCGCTCGGCCACCTGCCGCCCGCGGAGCGCGCCGGGCGCGCACGCGAGCTACTGGCGCGGGTGAACCTGGGCGGTATCGGAGCGCGCCGGCCGGCGCAGCTCTCCGGCGGCGAGCAACAGCGCGTGGCGCTGGCCCGGGCGCTCGCCCGCGAGCCCCAGGCGCTGCTGCTCGACGAGCCCTTCTCCGCCGTCGACCACGTCACGCGCCGCAAGCTGCGCCTGGAGCTGGTGGAGCTCACGCGCGCGCTCAGCATTCCCATCGTCCTGGTGACCCACGACCTGGAAGAGGCCGGCATGCTCGCCCAGCGCATGAGCATCCTGCACAACGGCGCCACCCTGCAGGCGGGCGAGCCGGGCGCGGTCATGCAGCGGCCCGCCAGCGCCCTGGTGGCGCGCCTGATCGACACCCGTAACATCTTCGAGGCCGTCGTCGGCGAGCCCGAGGGTGCTGAAAGGCAGGGCCGCATCGTCTGGCACGATCGGGCCCTGGAGGTGGCGGACTGCGCCGGCTTCGCGCCGGGCGAGCGGGTGACCTGGTGCATTCCGCCCGCCCAGGTGCTGCTGCACCGGCGCGACCGGCCTTCGCGCGGAGCGCGCGAGAACCCGGTGCAGGGCAGGGTGCTGGAGGTGCTCACGGTGGGCGGGATTGCCACGGTGCTGATCGCGGTCGACGGCCTGCCCGACACCCGGCTGCACATGGATCTACCCCCCCACGTGCTGGCCCGCAGCCGCCTGCGGATCGGCGATGCGGTGAGCATGTCCCTGCTGGCCGAGGCGATCCACCTGATGCCTTGGGAGCGGCTGGCGCCGCGCCGCCAGCGCGAGGCGGGCGCGGAGGAACGCGCCGGGTGACGGCCCCGCCGCGCCGCTGCCTGCTGGCACTTGCCGGCGCCCTGCTGCTCTCGGCATGCGAGCAGCCCCAGCTCTACCAGCAGCGCATGGTGGTGTTCGGCACCCTGGTCGACGTGACCCTTTGGGGCGTCGCGGAAAGGGATGCCGCCGACGCCATGCAGGCGATCTCCGAGCGCTTTCGCGACATGCACCGGGATTGGCACGCCTGGCAGAAGGGGGCGCTGGTCGAGCTGAACCAGGCGCTGGCGGAGGGGCGCGCCGCGGAGGCCCCGCCGGAGCTGGTCTCGCTGCTGCGCCAGGCGAGCGAGCTCTCGCGGCGCAGCGAGGGGCTGTTCAATCCCGCGATCGGCAAGCTAATCGCGGCCTGGGGCTTTCACTCCAGCGAGCTGCCCAAGGGGCGGGCGCCGCCGCCCGCCGCGCTCCTCGACGCCCTGGTCGCGGCCGATCCGGACATGGGCGATCTGGAGATCGACGGCACCCGGGTGCGCAGCCGCAACCGCTCGGTGCAGGTCGACCTCGGCGGCTTCGCCAAGGGCTATGCGGTGGACGCGGCGGTGCTCGAGCTGCGGCGGCGCGGAATCCGCAACGCCATCGTCAACGCCGGCGGGGACCTGCGCGGCATCGGCAGCAAGGGCCCCTTGCCGTGGCGGGTCGGGGTGCAGCACCCGCAGGGGGCGGGCGTGTTGGCCACGATCGAGCTGCGCGGGGACGAGAGCGTCTTCACCTCGGGGAACTACGCGCGGTTCGTGGAGCACGAGGGGGTGCGTTATCCGCACATCATCGATCCGCGCACCGGGCGACCGGTGATGGGGGTGACCTCGGTCACGGTGATCCACAGCAACGGCGCCGAGGCCGACGCGGCGGCCACCGCGCTGGTGGTGGCGGGGCCCCGGGACTGGCAGCGCATCGCCCGGGCCATGGGTATCCGCCACGTCATGCTGGTCGACGATTCCGGCACTGTGCACATGAACCCGGCGATGGAAGCGCGCGTGCAGTTCCAGGGCGAACGACCCCCGGTCGCGCTCAGCCCGGAGCTCGAATGAGTCGGCCCCAGGGCTTTACGTGAACGTCAACGTAATCTATGGTGCCGACAGGCGCACCGCCGCGGTGCGCCAGTCGCGCCGCGGTTGGCGGCGCGCGGCACGACACGCGAGGAGCGCGAGGTGAGCCCCAAGCAGCCAGTGGAAAGCCCTTCCATGAAGGCCCTACGCCAGGCGGTGGATCCCTTCGGCATGCTGCAGGCCTGCGCCGGCGTGCAGCAGGCCTGGATGTCCAGGCCCGCCGAGCTCGCCAAGCAGCTCGGCGAGCTCTCCACGCAGCTCGCCGCCCTGCAGGTCCAGACCCTGCACCGCGGCATGGGACTGCGAGACCCCGATCTCATCGAGCCGGTCCGCTACGACGAGCGCTTCCAGGATGCGGTCTGGTACGACAACCCCTTCTTCGATCACCTGAAGGAGGTGTACCTGCTCTACACCCATTGGCTTCAGGACGTGATCGAGAGCACGCCGGACGTGGCGACCCAGGACGCGCAGAAGGCCGGCTTCCTGGTGCGTCAGGTTCTCAACGCGGTCGCGCCCAGCAACTATTTCTGGACCAACCCGGCCGCGATCCTGAAGTTCCTGCAGACGGGCGGTCGCAGCCTGGTCGACGGCTTCGCCAACCTGCTCAAGGACGTGCAGCACGGCAGCATCCGCATGACCGACGACAGCGCCTTCGTGGTGGGGGAGAATCTGGCCACCACCCCGGGAGCGGTGGTCTACCGCAACGAGCTGCTGGAGGTCATTCAGTATTCGCCAGCGACCGACAAGGTCCACCCGGTGCCGATCGTGCTGGTCGCGCCATGGATCAACAAGTACTACATCCTCGATCTGAATCCGCGCAAGAGCCTGATCCACTTCCTGGTCAAGCAGGGCTTCACGGTCTTCGTCACCAGCTGGAAGAACCCGGGGCCTGATCTCAGCGCCATTACCTTGGACGACTACATGCTGCGTGGCGTGCTGCAGGCGGTCGAGGTCGCGCGCGAGGTCTGCGCCGTCCCCCAGGTGCACCTGACCGGGTACTGCATCGGGGGAACCATGGTCGCGGCGCTGATGGCTTGGCTTAACCGAGGCGGCAACGGCGGCGGGGAAATGCCGGTCGCTCACTGGTCGCTGTTCACCACCCTGGTGGATTTCTCCGAGCCGGGCGAGATCGGCGTGTTCATCGACGAGCCGACCATCGAGTACCTGGAGCGGCGGATGGCGGCGACCGGTTACCTCGACGGCAAGGACATGGCCGACTCCTTCCGGGCGCTGAGCTCCAACAGCCTGGTGTGGCACTACTTCGTTCACAACTACCTGCTGGGCGAGGAGTTGCCGCGCTTCGACGTGCTGTTCTGGAACATGGACTCCACGCGCATGCCCCAGGCGATGCACTCCTTCTACCTGCGCGAGCTCTACCTCAACAATCGTCTCGTCGAGAAGGACGGGCTCACCCTGGGTGGCAGACCCATCGATCTGGGCGCCATCCGCCAGCCGCTCTATGCCGTCGGCGCCGAGCAGGATCACATCGCGCCCTGGGAATCGACCTTCCGAATCGGTGCCCTGGTCGGCGGATCTGTGCGCTATGTGCTCGCGACCTCGGGGCACATCCTCGGGATCATCAACCCGCCGGTGGATCCGCCGCGACGGCGCTACTGGGCCGGGGCGGTGGAGAACGGCGCCGGCGCGGCCGAGTGGCGGGCGGGCGTCGCCAAGGTGCCGGGCAGCTGGTGGGACGACTGGATCGAGTGGCTGCGCCCGCAGTGCGGCGAGCCGGGCTCGCCGCCGGCGCTGGGCGGCGCGGCCAAGCGCCAGCTGTGCGCCGCCCCGGGCAGCTACGTGCTGGAACGCTGAGCGGGCGCGTGTTTGCCGCGGCCCTCAGGCCGCCAGCAGGTGCAGGCTGAACAGCTGCTCGGGATCCGTCCACTGGCGCAGCAGGCTGAATCCGGCCGAGTCGGCCAAGCCCTGAAAGCGTTCCAGCGAGTACTTGTAGGAATTCTCGGTGTGGATGGTCTCGCCGGCGGCCAGGCTGAAGCGATGACCGTCGAGGCGCACGCTCTGCTCGCGCGCGCTGACCAAGTGCATTTCCACGCGGTGGCGCTGCTCGTTGTAGAAGGCGCGGTGGCGGAACGCCGACAGGTCGAAATCCGCCCCCAGCTCGCGGTTCAGGCGCGCCAGCATGTTGAGGTTGAACCGCGCGGTGACGCCCTGCGCGTCGTTGTAGGCCGCGTGCAGGATCCGCTGCTCTTTCTCCAGGTCGACCCCGATCAGGCACAGCCCGTCGGCGCCCAGCGCCCGGCGCAGGCGGGCGAGCAGTTGCGCGGCCTGGGCCGGCTCGAAGTTGCCGACACTGGAGCCCGGGAAGAACCCCAGCCTGGGCAGGTCCCGTGGCGCATGGTCGAGCTCCAGCCCGGCCGTGTAGTCGGCGCAGGTCGCGTAGATCTCCAGGTCCGGGGTTTCGCGCGCCAGGTCGAGCGCCTCCCGGTACAGGTGCTCGGCGGAGATGTCCACCGGCAGATAGGCTGCCGGCTGCACGGCCTCGAGCAGCACCCGGATCTTGCGCCTGCTGCCGCTGCCCAGCTCGATCACCAGGCTGTCACGGGCCACGCTGTCCGCGATCTCCTCGCCGTGGCGTTCGAGCAGATTGATCTCGGTCCTGGTGAGGTAGTACTCCTCGAGGCGGGTGATGCGATCGAACAGTCGCGAGCCCTCGGCGTCGTAGAAGAGCTTGGGCGGCAGCGACTTCTGGTCGCGGCTGAGACCCTCGATGACCTGCTCGCGCAGCGACCCGGTATTCGGTCGAAAGTCGGTGAAGTGAACGCGTGATTCGGGCATCGGCTACGCTGAGGGTGCATGAGCGCCGCGGCGGCCGAGGGTCCGGTGAACCTCGCGGCGAGCGGGCGGTCAGTGTGACAGGGGCGACGATTAAGCGGTTAGCTTAGCAGAGCGATCGACGGAGACGGGGGCTACGATGGCGAAGGCGATGTGGAACGGCGAGATCCTCGCGCAGAGCGAGCGCTGCGAGGAGGTGGAAGGCAATCTCTACTTCCCGCCCGACTCGGTGCACGCCGAGTTTCTGCGACCCAGCGCCACGCGCACGCACTGTCCCTGGAAGGGTGAGGCGAGCTATTACGACGTGGTCGTGGACGGGGAGGTGAACCCCGATGCCGCCTGGTACTACCCCAGCCCGAAGGAAGCGGCCAGGAACATCACGGCGCACGTGGCGTTCTGGAAGGGCGTGACCGTCGAGCGCTGAGGGGCCGGTTCGCCCGTCGATGACACTTCGACTGCAGCGGCACGCGGGGGTCCTGGAGATCCCCGCCGAGCAGTGGAGCGCCCTGGAGCGCAGGGGAAACCCCTTCCTCAGTCACGAATTTCTCGCCGCGCTGGAGCGCAACGGCTGCGTCGGGCCGCGCCTGGGCTGGCGTCCCGAGTTCATTGGTGCCTGGCGCGGCGATCGGCTGGTCGGTGCATTGCCGATGTACGCCAAGGACAATTCCTACGGCGAGTTCGTGTTCGACTGGTCGTGGGCCGAGGCCTGCGGACGCCTGGGCGGGCGCTACTACCCCAAGCTGGTCGTCGCCGTGCCCTACACGCCGGCAACGGGGCCCCGCATCCTGGTGCGCGAGCGCAGCGCCCTGGCCGAGGTCGGCAGCTCCCTGCTGGAGCGGGCGAAGGCTGAGCTCAGCCGCCACGGCTGGTCGTCGCTGCACGTGCTGTTCCCGGAGCAGGGGGAACTCGAGCTTCTCGAATCGCGCGATCTCGTGCGGCGCATGGATGTGCAGTATCACTGGGAGAATCGCGACTATCGCGACTTCGACGACTTCCTCGCCTCGCTCTCCGCCGCCAAGCGCAAGATGATCCGCCGCGAGCGGCGCCGGGTGGCCGAGCAGAACATCACGGTGCAGGTGCTGCACGGCGACGAACTCGACGAGCGGGGCATCGATACGGTGCACGCACTCTACGGCGCGATCTACGCGCGTAAGTGGGGCTACGCCACCCTGACCCGCGCCTTCTTCGCCGAGGTCGCGCGCACGCTGGGGCGGCAGCTGGTCGTATTTCTCGGCTTTCACGGCGGCCGCTGCGTGGCCGGAGCCCTGTGCTTCCAGGGCGGCGGGGTGCTCTACGGGCGCCACTGGGGCAGCTTCTCGCACCATGATCAGCTGCACTTCGAGCTCTGCTACTACCAGGGGATCGAGTACTGCATCGGCAACGGCCTGCACCGCTTCGAGCCCGGCGCCCAGGGCGAGCACAAGATCAGCCGCGGTTTCCTGCCGGTATCGACCTGGTCGGCGCACTGGATCGAGGATCCCCGCTTCCGCGCCCTGATCGGCCGCCACCTTCGCGACGAGCGCCTCCACATGGACGCGGTCAAGCGCGAACTCGCCGCCCATTCGCCGTTCCGGCGCGCGGCGAGCTGATCAGCGCTGCGGTGCCGCTCGCGGCTTAGCCGGCCGCCGCGTCGCCAGCCAACGCTCCGCGGCTTCCAGCTCTTCAGGGGTGAGCTCGCTCGCCAGGGCCGCGGCCCGCCGGGCGGCGGTGGCGCGCAACTCGTTCCCGGAGTCCGCGGCGAGGGTGAACCACTGGTAGGCGAGCTGGGGGCTGCGGGGACGGCCGCTGCCCGTGCGGTAGCGCTCGGCCAGCTGGAACTGGGCGAGCGCGTTGCCGGCCTGTGCCGCGCGCTCGAACAGCGCCGCGGCGCGCGCCTCGTCGCGGGCAACCCCCTGGCCGTGCAGGTACAGATTGCCCAGGTTGGCGGCGCCCTCGGCGCTGCCCTGCTCGGCGGCCAGGCGAAACCAGCGCGCGGCCTCGGTGAAGCTTCGGGCCACGCCGGAGCCGGCGGTGTGCAGCAGCCCGAGGTTGACCTGGGCCTCTGCGATGCCGTTGTGGGCGGCCTTCTCGTACCAGAGCGCGGCGGTGGCCGGGTCGCGTGCGACCCCGCGGCCGGTCTCGTAGAGCACCGCCAGGGAAAACTGCGCCTGCGGGTAGCCGGCGGCCGCCAGCGGGGCCCAGGCCGCGGCGGCAGCCGCGTGGTCGCCTGCCTCGGCGGCGGCCAGGCCGCGCGCGAACTCGTCCGAATCCTTGGCGAGCGGCAGGAACACCAGCAGCGAGCCGACCACGAGGACCAGGTAGAAGATGACCGTGGTGCGGCGCCGCCAGCGCATGGGCTCAGTCCGCGCGCGGGGCCCCGAGCTCGAAGCGAATCCCCTGGGCGAGCGGTAGCTCCCCGCCCCAGTTGACCGTCGTCGTCTGCCGGCGCATGTAGGCCTTCCAGGCGTCGGAACCGGCCTCGCGGCCCCCGCCGGTCTCCTTCTCGCCGCCGAAGGCGCCCCCGATCTCGGCACCCGAGGTGCCGATGTTGACGTTGGCGATGCCGCAGTCGCTGCCAGCGGCGGACAGGAAGCGTTCCGCGCGGGCCAGATCGTTGCAGAAGAGTGCCGAGGAGAGGCCCTGGGGCACGCCGTTGTTCAGCTCGATCGCCTCCTCCAGGGTGTCGAAGGGGATCAGGTGGAGCAGGGGGCCGAAGGTCTCGCGCTGCACGACGTCCCATTGATTCTCGCTGCGCGCGAGGGTCGGCTCCACGAAGTGGCCTGGGCGCTCGATGGTCCTGCCGCCGCAGAGGATCTCGCCGCCCAGTTCCCGCACCCGCGCGACCGCCTGCAGGAAGGCCTCCACCGCGCCGCGGTCGATCAGCGGGCCCATCAGCACGCCGGCATCCATGGGGTCACCGATGCGCACCTCGGCGTAGGCGGATACCAGGCGCCCGGACAGCTCCGCCAGTCGCGACCGGTGCACGATCACCCGCCGGGTGCTGGTGCAGCGCTGCCCCGCGGTTCCGATCGCGCCGAAAACGATGGCGCGCGTGGCCAGGTCGAGATCGGCCGTTCCGTCCACGATCACGGCGTTGTTGCCGGAACACTCGAGCAGCGAGCGTCCGAAGCGGCGCGCGACCCGCTCGCCGACCCGGCGCCCCACGCCGCTCGAGCCCGTGAACGACACCAGCGGCAGCCGGGGATCGTCGACCAGCGCCTCGGCCAGCGCCCGCTCGGCGGGGATCGCCAGGCCGAAGACGCCGGGGTGCCCGAGCCGTTCCATCACCCGGTTGCAGATGTGCTGCACCGCCACCGCGCACAGCGGCGTCTTCTCCGAGGGTTTCCAGATCACGGTGTCGCCCGCCACGGCGGCGATGAAGGCGTTCCAGGCCCAGACGGCGACCGGGAAGTTGAAGGCCGTGATCACCGCCACCGGGCCGAGGGGGTGCCACTGCTCGTACATGCGGTGGCGGGGCCGCTCCGAGTGCATGCTCTTGCCGTAGAGCATCCGCGACTGCCCAACCGCGAAGTCGGCGATGTCGATCATCTCCTGCACCTCGCCGTCGCCCTCGGCCTTGATCTTGCCGCACTCCGCCGCGACCAGGGTCCCGAGCAGGTCCTTGCGGGCGCGGAGCTCCTCGCCGATCGCCCGCACGCACTGGCCGCGCTCGGGCGCCGGCACTTCCCGCCAGGCGCGAAACGCCGCGACGGCCTCGGCCACCACGGCCTCGCAATCCTCAGCGCTCGCCGCGCGCACGCCCCCGAGTCGGGTCCCGGTCGCCGGGTTGATCGACTCCAGGCTCGGCCCGCCCCCGAGCCAGCGGCCCGGGCCGCAGCAGGCTCCGTGGGACTCGCCTTTGATCCCTAGCCCGATTAGGTACTCCATGGCTTGTCTCCCTCCTGGCGGTGGTCGTTTAGAGTGATTCGGCCCTGTGCTCGTTCGCCGCGCCGCGGGCCACGTTGATCCGCCCGCGTGCCCTGGTCTAGCCTACACGGCGGCTGCGTGCGCGACACCAGCGCCGTGGCGTCGACCGGGTAGCAGCGGGGGCAAGCATGGCGGCAGGGCAGGGCCTTTCGTATCTCTGGGACAATCTGTTCCGGCGCCGCGCGCCGTGGGTGGACGAAGTCGCCGAGCTGTGGGGGCAGACGCCGCTCTTCGCGGGCGTCGCGTCGCGCGAGATTCGGCGCCTGGCCGCGACCATGCACCCGCGCCGCTACGGGGCGGGGGAGGCGGTCTTCAGGGCGGACGACCCCGGCGCCGGGGCCGCGATGATCCTCAGGGGGAAAGTCGAGATCCGTGCCGACGAGGGGCGCGTTGCGAGCCTCGAGCGCGGCGATTTCTTCGGCGAGGCCGCGCTGGTGTGCGAGGGTCGGCGCGGTGTCGAGGCGATCGCCAGCGAATCCTGCGAGCTTGCCTTCTTCCTGCGCCTGGATCTGGACGAGTGGCTGGAGAGCGCGCCGCGCCACGGCGCTCGCCTGGCGCTGAACCTCGCGGCCGTGCTGGCCGAGCGCTTGCGCCGGTTCGATGCGGGGCGGCGCCCCGGCGATGCCGACGATGACTGAGCTCCTGGCCCGCGAGGCTGTCCGGGCCCATCTCGCCTTCCTGCTGTTTCTCGCCGGCGCCGCGCTCGCGGTCTGGCTGGCGCAGCCGCTGCTCCTGCCGCTGCTCGGCGCGCTCGTGCTCTACGCCGTGCTCGACCCGGTGGTGAGCGCCCTCAGGCGCGTGGGCCTGGGCCAGCCCACGGCGGTCCTGCTGGTGCTGCTCGGCATGGTCGGTCTGCTGGTGCTGGCGGCCGTGGCGCTGGTGCCGGCGCTTGCGGCGCAGATCGGCCAATTGCAGGACCGGCTGCCCGGGATGCTTACCGCCCTCGAGCAGCGCCTCGGCGACTGGGAGTCGTGGTTGCGCGGCCGCCTGGGCCTGGCGATCGACGCCGAGTCCGGCCTGCAGGGGGCGCTGGAGGCACTGCGGACCTGGGGCGGGGCAGCGCTGGGGGGCGTGACCGGGATCGTCGCCCAGCTCGCGAGCTTCCTGGTCCTGACCCCGATCCTGTCGTTCTTTCTGCTGCGCGACGGGCGCCGAATCCGCAACGGGGCCCTGGGCCTACTGCCCAACGGCCGGTTCGAGGCAGGGTGGCTGATCTACGGGCGGGTCGCGCGCCAGTTGAAGGGCTACGTGCGCGGGGTGTTCATGCAGTCGCTGACGATGGCACTGGTGACGGCCGTCGGTTTTGCCCTTCTCGGACTCGATCTGGCGGTCCTGCTCGGGGTCCTGGCGGGGCTGCTGAATGTCATCCCCTACGTGGGCCCCCTGCTGGCGATGATCCCGCCGCTGCTGATCGCGGCTTCCGGCCCCGAGCCGACCGTGTGGCTGCTTGCCGCCTCGGTGGGTGTGGTCGTGATCGGGCAGATCGTGGACAACCTCGTCGTGGTCCCCGCGGTCATTGCGCAGGCCGCCGACCTGCACCCGCTGACCGTCATCGTTGGCGTGGTGCTGGCGGGAGATCTGTTCGGCTTCCTGGGCATGGTGCTGGCGATCCCCGCCCTGTTCACGATCAAGATCGTCTACCTCGGCCTCACCCGGGGCGCGGCCAGGGGTGCCGGGGCCGAGGGCAGGCGGTATAATGCCGCGCTTTGATCGACGGGGGTCTAGCCGCCCCGCACTTTCGCGAAAGTGGCGGAACTGGTAGACGCGCAGGATTTAGGTTCCTGTGGGGTAACCCGTGAGAGTTCGAGTCTCTCCTTTCGCACCACGTCTGGCCTCGTGACGCTGCCCAGCCGATTCTGTCCGCCCGACCTGCGCTGGCCCGCCCGGCGCGGGGACCGCTGGTGCGGTGCGGGCCAGGGAACCGGTGCCGAGGCGGGCATGAGCGAGCGTCGAGGTGGCGCCGGGACGGGTTTGGGGCACGAGGCTTAAAGCCGCAGATAGGGTCTGAGAATGCAAGTCAAGGTTGAGGTTACCGAAGGGCTGGAGCGGCGCATGACGGTCGAGGTTCCGGCCGAACGCATCGATTCGGAGGTCGAGAAACGGTTGCAGTCCCTGCGCGGGCGTACGCGGATCGACGGATTTCGCCCTGGCAAGGCCCCTGCGGCGGTGGTCAAGGCCCGTTTCGGGCGCCAGGTGCACCAGGAAGTGCTCGGCGAGGTCCTGCAGAGCTCCTTCTTTGAGGCGGTCAGGGAGCAGCAGCTGCGCCTGGCCGGGGGGCCGCGGATCGAGCCGCAGGTCATGACGCCGGGCAAGGCGCTGGAATATACCGCCTTGTTCGAGGTCTATCCGGAGGTGGAGCCGGCCGATCCCGCCAAGCTGAAGATCGTGCGCCCGGTGGCCGAGATCGACGAGGCCGACGTCGACAAGGTGATCGAGAATCTGCGTCGCCAGCGGACCACCTGGAATGCGGTCGAGCGCGCGGCCCAGGCCGGCGACCAGGTGACCATCGATTTCGTCGGCCGGATCGACGGCGAGCCCTTCGCCGGCGGGTCCGGCAAGGGTCATCCCCTGGTGCTGGGATCCGGGTCCTTCATTCCAGGCTTCGAGGACAAGCTGATCGGGGCGGCGAGCGGCCAGACGGTGGAGGTCGCCGTCTCCTTTCCGGACGACTACCACGAGGCCGAGCTGGCCGGAAAGCCCGCGATGTTCGAGGTCGAGGTCGGGCAGGTCGCCGAGCCGGTGCTGCCGGAGGTCGACGAGGAATTCGTGCGCGCCTTCAACGTCGCCGAGGGCAGCGTGGAGGCCCTGCGCCGCGACGTGCGCGAGAACATGGAGCGGGAGTTGGCCGAGGCGCTGAAGGGCAAGCTCAAGCAGCAGGTTATGGACGGGCTGATGGCCATCAACCAGATTCCGCTGCCCGCCAGCCTGATCGACGAGGAGGTGGAGCGCCTGTCCGCGCAGGCCCGCCAGCAGGTGCTGCGCGGCCAGCCGGCCCCCGAGGGCTTCTCCCTGCCGCGTGAGCTGTTCGAGGAGCAGGCCCGCAAACGCGTCAGCCTCGGCCTGCTGCTCGCCGAGATCGCGAGCCGCAACGGGATCAAGGTCGACGAGGCGCGGGTGCGCGCCACCATCGAGGCACAGGCGGCAAGCTACGATCAGCCCGATGAGGTGGTCAAATGGTACTATGCGAGCCGCGACCGGCTGGCGGGCATCGAGTCCATGGTGCTGGAGGACCAGCTGGTGGACTGGCTGCTGGAACGGGCCAAGGTCACGGAGGAAAAGACCAGCTTCGACGCGGTCATGAATCCGCCCCGCGAAGGGGCCAAGTAGAGGTGCGCGAGATGAGTGAAGGTGGCAACAAACGCGGTGCCCTGCACGCCACCGGGCTGAACCTGGTGCCCATGGTGATCGAGCAGACGGCGCGCGGCGAGCGCGCCTACGACATCTACTCGCGCCTGCTCAAGGAGCGGGTGATCTTCCTCGTCGGGCCGGTCGAGGACCACACCGCGAACCTGGTGGTGGCGCAGCTGCTGTTCCTGGAGGCCGAGAACCCGGACAAGGACGTGCACCTCTACATCAACTCGCCCGGCGGCGTGGTGAGCGCGGGGCTGTCGATCTACGACACCATGCAGTTCATCAAGCCCGACGTCAGCACCATGTGCATCGGCCAGGCGGCGAGCATGGGCGCCCTGATACTGGCCGGCGGTACCAAGGGCAAGCGCTATTCGCTGCCGCATTCGCGCGTCATGATCCATCAGCCGCTGGGCGGCGTTCAGGGGCAGGCGGTGGACATCGAGATCCATGCCCGCGAGATGCTCAAGGTGCGCGAACGCCTGAACAAGATCCTCGCCGACCATACCGGCCAAAGCCTGGAGCAGATCAAGGTCGACACCGATCGCGACAACTTCATGGGCGCGACGGATGCGGTGGAATACGGGCTGATCGACGCGGTCCTGACTCACCGGGAGTCGGGTGCCTGAGCCGCGGCAGTCCGCCGGGCTCAACCAACGGCGCCGGCGGTCGATGTAGAGTTTCAGGGGCCGGGCCGGCAACCGCCGGGCGGCTTGATTCAGATCAATCCCATAGGTTTTTTCAGGCTTGATTTGGTTGGGATTTCGTAGCAAGGTTGAACCAGCCCGGTCTGTCCTTGACGAGGTGGCGGAATGAGCGACGAAAAGCGCGGCAAAGGTGAGGAGGGCAAGCTGCTCTACTGCTCGTTTTGCGGCAAGAGCCAGCACGAAGTCCGTAAACTCAACGCCGGGCCTTCGGTCTACATCTGCGACGAGTGAGTCGAGCTCTGCAACGACATCATTCGCGAGGAAATGCAGGACAAGTCCGGCGGCGACAGCGCTGGCCGGTTGCCAAAGCCGCAGGAAATCAAGCAGATCCTCGACGAGTACGTGATCGGCCAGGAGCGGGCCAAGAAGGTCCTGTCAGTGGCCGTGTACAACCACTACAAGCGTCTCGACAGCGATCTCAAGAAAGACGACATCGAGCTCAGCAAGAGCAACATCCTGCTGATTGGCCCCACCGGTTCGGGAAAGACCCTGCTGGCCGAGACACTGGCCCGCCTGCTCAACGTTCCCTTCACCATCGCCGACGCCACGACGCTCACCGAGGCCGGCTACGTCGGCGAGGACGTCGAGTCGATCATTCAGAAGTTGCTGCAGAAGTGCGACTATGACGTCGAGAAGGCCGAGAGCGGAATCGTCTACATCGACGAGATCGACAAGATTTCGCGCAAGTCCGACAACCCCTCCATCACCCGCGACGTGTCCGGCGAGGGCGTGCAGCAGGCGCTGCTGAAGCTGATCGAGGGTACGGTCGCTGCAGTGCCGCCGCAGGGTGGGCGCAAGCACCCGCAGCAGGAGTTCCTGCAGGTCAATACCGCGAATATCCTGTTCATCTGTGGCGGCGCCTTCGACGGCCTCGAGAAGATCATTCGCGATCGCTCGGAAAAGGGCGGTATCGGTTTCTCCGCGGTGGTCAAGAGCAAGCAGGACAAGCGCAACATCGGCGAGGTCCTGACCCACGTCGAGCCCGAAGATCTGATCCGCTACGGCCTGATTCCCGAGTTCGTGGGCCGCATGCCGGTGGTGGCCACGCTCGAGGAGTTGGACGAGTCGGCGCTGGTGCAGATTCTGGTCGAACCCAAGAACGCCCTCACCAAGCAGTACTCAAAGCTCTTCGAGATGGAGGGCACGGACCTCGAGTTCCGCGAGGAGGCACTCCGCGAGATCGCCCGCAAGGCAATGGAGCGCAAGACCGGAGCGCGCGGGCTGCGCACCATCCTCGAGCAGGTCCTGCTCGATACCATGTATGATTTGCCCTCCATGGACGGGGTTTCCAAGGTCGTGGTCGACGATGCGGTGATCACGGGCGAATCGGAACCCTACCTGCTCTACGAGGGGGCGGAGGCCAAGCCGAAGGCGGCGTCCGAGAAGTAGCGCCAGGGCGGTCGTGTACGGACCGCTGGCGCCCGCCGTCCTTGAAAAGCTCGCGGCAGCCCCAATGTGGGTTGTCTGAGCGATCGACCCCCGCCCCCGCGGGCGGTGGCCGATCGGCTCTTTTCCCCTTGTCCTGAGCACGCACCAACGAGGCCTCCGATGGAACATGACCCCACGACGACGCTGAGCCACGACGATGAGCCTCGGGAGATGACCATACTGCCCCTGCGCGATGTGGTGGTTTTCCCGCACATGGTCATCCCGTTGTTCGTGGGCCGCGAGAAATCCATCAATGCCCTCGATCTGGCAATGGAGCAGGACAAGCAGATCCTGCTCGTCGCCCAGCGCAGCCCCGAGGTGGATGATCCGGGGACCGATGACATTCACCGCACCGGGACCATCTCCAACATCCTGCAGTTGCTCAAGCTGCCCGACGGGACCGTGAAGGTCCTGGTCGAGGGCGAGCGGCGGGCCGCGATCCTGGGCTACACGGAGACCGATCGTTACTTCGCCGCCGAGGTTGCCGTGGTGGTCGAAGACGAGGAGGTCGAATCGCGCGAGAACGAGGTACTGACCCGCTCGGTGCTCTCGATGTTCGATCAGTACGTGAAGCTCAACAAGAAGATCCCGCCGGAAATCCTGACCTCCGTGGCGAGCATCGAGGAACCCTCGCGCCTGGCCGACACCATTGCCGGTCACATACCGCTGAAGATCGAGGAAAAGCAGAACATCCTCGAGATGGGAAGCGCGCGCAAGCGGCTCGAGCACCTGCTGGCTGTGATGGAAGCGGAGATCGACATCCTGCAGATGGAGAAGCGGATCCGCGGGCGCGTCAAGAAGCAGATGGAGAAGAGTCAGCGCGAGTACTACCTCAATGAGCAAATGAAGGCGATCCAGAAGGAACTGGGAGATCTCGAGGAGGCGCCCAACGAGGTCGAAGAGCTAGCCCAGAAGATCGAGAAGGCGGGCATGCACAAGGAGGCGAAGAAGAAGGCCGTCGCCGAGCTGAACAAGCTGAAGATGATGTCGCCGATGTCGGCGGAAGCGACCGTGGTGCGAAACTACGTCGACTGGCTGGTCAACGTGCCGTGGAAGAAGCGCACCAAGATTCGCCATGATATCGCGCAGGCCGAGGAGGTGCTGGAGGCGGATCATTACGGGCTGGACAAGGTCAAGGAAAGGATTCTCGAGTACCTGGCGGTGCAGCACCGGGTGAAGAAGCTAAAGGGTCCGATCCTGTGCTTGGTCGGCCCGCCCGGGGTGGGCAAGACTTCGCTGGGGCAGTCCATCGCGCGGGCCACGAACCGCAAGTTCGTGCGCATGTCCCTGGGCGGGGTGCGCGACGAGGCCGAGATTCGCGGCCACCGACGCACCTACATCGGATCGCTGCCCGGCAAGATCGTGCAGAATCTGGCCCGGGTCGGCACGCGCAACCCGCTGTTCCTGCTCGACGAGATCGACAAGATGTCGATGGACTTCCGCGGCGATCCGTCCTCGGCCTTGCTGGAGGTGCTCGACCCCGAACAGAACCACACGTTCAACGATCACTATCTAGAGGTCGATTTCGATCTCTCGGAGGTGATGTTCGTTGCGACGGCGAACACCCTGAACATTCCTCCGCCGCTGCTCGATCGCATGGAGGTGATACGGCTGCCCGGTTACACCGAGGACGAGAAGGTGAACATCGCGCAGCGCTATCTGGTGCCGAAGCAGGTCAAGCAGAACGGACTGAAACCGGAAGAGCTGTCCGTGACCGAGCCGGCACTGCGCGACATCATCCGTTTCTACACGCGCGAGGCGGGGGTGCGGAACCTCGAGCGCGAGATCTCCAAGATCTGCCGCAAGGTCGTCAAGGAAGTGCTGCTCAAGCCCAAGGAGTCCTCGACCAGCGTGAGCCCGCGCTCCCTGGAGAAATACCTCGGAGTTAAACGCTTCCGCTTCGGGCGTGCGGAGGAGAGCGACCAGATCGGGCAGGTCACCGGTCTCGCCTGGACCGAAGTGGGCGGTGAGTTGCTGCGGATAGAGGCCACGGTGGTGCCGGGCAAGGGCAAGCTGATCCACACCGGGCATCTGGGCGAGGTTATGCAGGAATCGATCCAGGCCGCCACCACGGTGGTGCGCAGCCGCTCCGGCTTGCTCGGGATCGATGCGGACTTCTATCAGAAATTCGACGTCCACGTCCACGTGCCCGAGGGGGCGACGCCCAAGGATGGCCCCAGC
>JBFKOE010000011.1:0-19346 GCA_041629015.1 Gammaproteobacteria bacterium | reverse complement strand
TGATGCAGCAGCACAACGTCAAGGAGGAGCAGATCCTCTACCCCATGACCGACCAGGTCCTCGGCGACACCCCGGTCGCCGCGCAGATCCGCGAGGCCTGAGAGTGGCCGGGGACGCGCGCGAGCGGCTGCTCGACGTCAGCGAGCTCGAGCCCTGCGAGCCCATGGAGCGCGTGCTGGCGGCGGTGCGCGAGCTCGTCTCTGGCGAGTACCTGCGCATGCTCCACCGCCAGGAGCCGCGCCCGCTCTATCCCCTGCTCGAGCGTCTCGGCATGGCCTGGTACGGCCGCGCCGGCGAGCGCACGGCATTCGAGCTGCTGATCTTCGCCAGCGGCGATCCGGTTGCCCGCGCGGCGGTGGCGGCCCAGGCGGCGGCCGACGGGCGCGCGCTGCCGGAGGTGCCCCCGAACTAGCGCGATGTACAGCGCCGATCTCTCGCTGGACAAGGCCCCGCCGCTGGGGGCGCCCCTGCTGTTCTTCCTCACCGCGCCCCCGCTCGGCGTGCTGGCCGGCGCGCTGCTGCTCTGGGCGGGCCCGGACGCGCTCGCCAGCCGCTGGACGCCCGAGCTCCTGGCCCTGACCCATCTGCTCACCCTGGGGGTGCTGGCCACGGTCATGTTCGGCGCCATCCTGCAGATGATCGCCGTGGTCGCGGGCACACCGGTGGCGCGCCCGATGCTGGTCGGCGGCGCCGCCCACGCGGCGCTGACCGTCGGCGGGCTGTCCCTTTCCGCGGCGCTGCTGTGGGGGCTGCCCTGGCTCTTTCACCTGGCGGCAGCGACCCTGCTGCTCGGGGTCGGCGGCTTCGCGGCCGTCGTCTGGCTCACCCTGGCGCAAGCGCCCTGGAGCCAGGTGACGGCGGTGGGCATCCGGCTCGCGCTGGCGGGCCTCGCCCTCACCCTGGCCCTGGGCCTGGCCCTGGCGCTCGGGCACGCCCTGGCGGGCTTTGCGCTGCCACGTTTCCCGCTCACCGATCTGCACGTCGCCTGGGGGATCGGCGGCTGGATCGGCTTGCTGGTGATCGGGGTCGCCTACCAGGTGGTGCCCATGTTCCAGATCACGCCGAGCTACCCGGGCTGGATGACGCGCCGGCTGGTGCCCGCGCTGCTCGTCATCCTGCTCGCCTGGAGCGCCGGCGTGGTGCTGGCGCACCGGGTCCATCCGGCCTGGGGATGGGCGGCGGAGCTTTCGGCCCTGGCCGGGCTGCTGGGCTTTGGCGCCTTCGGCGTCCTGACCCTGGGCCTGCAGGCACGCCGGCGGCGCCGGCTGCCCGACGTGACCACCGATTTCTGGCGCCTGGCGATGGCGGCCCTGCTGGCGGCAGGGAGCGCCTGGCTGGCCGCCAGGCTGTGGCCCGGGTTCGCCGGCTCGCCCGCCTACCCGCTGCTGCTCGGCGCCCTGCTGCTCGCCGGCTTCGCGCTCTCCGCGATCAACGGCATGCTCTACAAGATCGTGCCCTTCCTGGTCTGGCTGCACCTGCAGAACCGCCAGCTCGCGGCGGCGCCCGGCGCGCCGGGCGCGGTTCCGCACATGAAGCAGATCATCCGCGATCGGCGTGCACGCTGGCAGCTGCGGGCCCACTGCCTGGCGCTGGCGCTGCTGCTGGCGGCGGCGGTCGCGCCGCGCTGGTTCACGCAGCCCGCCGCGCTCGCCTTCATCGGTTCATTCGCCCTGCTGGGCGTCAATCTCGGCGGTGCCGCGCTGCTCTACCGCCGCCAGGCGCGCTCGCTCGCCGGCTGAGTCCCGCCCTTAGCCGCCTCGGGTACAATGGCCGCCTCGCGCGGCCCGACGGGCCGGCATCGAACAAGAATCCGCGCCATGGCTTGGTGGGGCAAGCTCCTCGGGGGGACATTCGGCTGGCTGCTGGGCGGACCGCTGGGCGCGCTGCTGGGCGTGGCCCTCGGCCACAGCCTGGACCGTGGGCTCGGCCAGGCGCGTCCCGGCCGGGCCTGGGGATTCGGCGACCAGCGGCGGGTTCAGACCGCCTTCTTCACCGCGACCTTCTCGGTCATGGGCCATGTGTGCAAGGCCGACGGCCGGGTGAGCGAGGACGAGATCCAGGCGGCGCGGGCGGTGATGTCGCAGATGGAGCTGCCGCCGGAGATGAAGCTCGCGGCCATGCGGCTCTTCAACGAGGGCAAGCGGCCAGGATTCGCCCTCGACGCCACGCTGGAGCAGTTCCGTCGCGAGTGCCACGGCCGCGTCACCCTGATCCAGCTCTTCCTCGAGATCCAGATCCAGGCCGCGATCGCCGACGGCACGCTCTCGCAGGCCGAGCGCGACCTGCTGCTGCACGTCTGCGGCCGGCTCGGGATACCGGAGGACGTCTACTACCGGCTGGAGGGCATGATCGGGGCCGAGCGCCACTACGATCGGCGCATCGATCGGCCGGCCAGCGTGGCCGACGCCTACGCCATCCTCGGCGTGTCCGCGGACGCCCCCGAGGCGGAGATCAAGAAGGCCTACCGGCGCCTGCTGAACCAGCACCACCCGGACAAGCTGGTCGCCAAGGGCCTGCCGGAGGAGATGATGAAGATCGCCGCGCAGAAGACCCACGAGATCAAGACCGCCTACGAGCAGGTCCGCGCCGCGCGCGGGTTCCGCTGAGCCCGCCGGCCGCCCCTCTGGCAGGCGCCGCGAACGGGTCCGCCGCTGCCGAGCGATCCATGAACCCAGCGCTGTCGCTGTTCGCCCCCGCGCCCAAGGGCCTGGAGGGCCTGTTGCTCGAGGAGCTTGAGGCGCTGGGCGCGGCCGAGGCCCGCGAGACCGTGGCCGGCGTGTCCTTCGCCGGCGATCTCGAGCTCGCCTACCGCACCTGCCTGTGGTCGCGCCTGGCGAGCCGCGTGCTCCTGCGCATCGGCACGGTCGCGGCGGGCGGTGCCGACGAGCTGTACCGGGGCGCCCTGGGTCTGCCCTGGGAGGCGCATGTCCCGGTGGACGGCACTCTGGCGGTGCAGTTCACCAGCCGCGGTCGCGGTGCGATCACTCACTCTCGCTACGGGGCCCAGAAGGTAAAGGACGCAGTGGTCGATCGCCTGCGCGAGATCAGCGGGCGACGGCCCTCGGTGGATACCGAGCGCCCCGACCTGCGCCTGCACGCGCACCTGGAGCGGGGCCGCGCCGAGCTCAGCATCGACCTCTCGGGCGAGAGCCTCCACCGGCGCGGCTATCGCCTTGCCGGGGCCGAGGCCCCGCTCAAGGAGAACCTCGCCGCTGCCATCCTGCTTCGCGCGGGCTGGCCGCGGGTGGCCGGCACCGGCGGGGCGCTGCTCGACCCCATGTGCGGCTCGGGCACGCTGCTCATAGAGGGGGCGCTGATGGCGGCCGACAGCGCGCCCGGTCTCGGCCGCGAGTATTTTGGTTTCACCGGCTGGCTCGGTCATCGGCCCGAGCTCTGGGACGGGCTGCTCGCCGAGGCTGCGCGGCGCCGCGCGGCGGGGCTCGCCGAGTTGCCGCCGATCCTGGGCTTTGACGCGGACGCGCGGGCGATCGAGGCCGCGCGCGCCAACGCCGGGCGCGCGGGGCTCGCCGCGCACATCCGTATCGAGCGGCGCGTGCTGGAGCGACTCACCGCGCCGCCGGACGCGGGGGCGCCCGGCCTGGTGGTCGCCAACCCCCCCTACGGCGAGCGCCTCGGCGACGCCGAGGCGTTGGGGCCGCTGTACGCGACCCTGGGCGCCCGCCTGCGCGAGCACTTCACCGGCTGGCGCGCGGCGGTGTTCACCGGCAACCCGGAGCTGGGCAAGCGCATGGGGCTGCGGGCCCGGCGCATGCACACCCTCTACAACGGGGCGCTGGAGTGCCGGCTGCTGCACTTCAGCGTCGAGCCGCGCTGGTTCGCCGGCGCGGCCGCGGGGCGCCCGGGGCCGGCGGCCAGCCCCGGCGCGCGGATGTTCGCCAACCGCCTGAGCAAGAACCTGGCGACGCTCGGGCGCTGGGCGCGCCGGGAGGGGATCGCCTGCTACCGGCTCTACGACGCCGACATGCCGGAGTACAAGCTGGCGGTCGATCTCTATCAGGGCGAGCGGCGCTGGGTCCACGCGCAGGAGTACGAGGCACCGGGGAGCGTCGATCCGCGAGCGGCGAGCCGCCGCCGCGCGGAGGCCCTGGCGGTGCTGCCCGAGGTCCTGGATGCCGATCCCGCGGATATCCACTTCAAGACCCGGCGCCGCCAGCGCGGCGCGGCGCAGTACGAGCGCGAGGAGGCGGCCGGCGAGTTCGTCGAGGTCGGCGAGGGCGGGCTGCGCTTCCTGGTCAAGCTCGGCGCCTACCTGGACACCGGTCTGTTTCTCGATCACCGCATCACCCGAGGGCTGATCCGCGATCTGGCACGGGGCAGGCGCTTCCTCAACCTCTTCGGCTACACCGCCACCGCCACTGTCTACGCCGCGGCGGGTGGGGCGAGCGCGACCATCACGGTCGATCTCTCGGCGACCTATCTGGACTGGGCGCGCCGCAACCTGGAGCTCAACGGCTTTCGCGGCCGCACTCATGCGCTGGTGCGCGCCGACTGCCTGGCCTGGCTCGCCGCCGCTCGGGCGGATGCGACGCGTTACGGGCTGATCTTTCTCGACCCGCCGAGCTTCTCCAACTCCAAGCGCATGCGCGAGGTGCTCGACGTGCAGCGTGACCACGTCGCCCTGGTCCGCGACGCGGCGGCGCTCCTGGAGCCGGGCGGCGTTCTGCTCTTCTCCGCCAACCGCCGCGATTTTCGTCTCGACGAGCGAGCGCTCGCCGACCTCGCCCCCGAGGACATCTCGCGGCTCACCCTGCCGCGCGACTTCGCCCGCAACCCGCGCATTCATCGTTGCTGGCGCATCACTCGCGATTGACGCGTGCTGGGTTCGCCGCGAGCAAGCCCAGTTAGGCTGCGTCCGGCCCTGCGCGACTCGATCCCGCCGTCGGGACAGGGTGGCTGCCCGAACCCAATCTGGCCGCGTTCAACATCTCCGCTGCACTCTCTGAGATCGCGACTGAGGTCGCTCCCACAGGTGGCAGCATTCCCCTACATCGGGACCGAAGTCGCTCCCACAAGTGGAAGCATTCCCCTACGTCGCGACCAAAGTCGCTCCTACTTGTGGGAGCGGCTTCAGCCGCGAACACCTTGCCTGCAGGTGATGCGGTCGGCTTCAGGTGCTCTGCGCCACCAAGGGGTTGGGGGTGGCACCCCTACCCCTCGCCCGTAGGGCCAGGGAAGGCCCTACGGGCGAGCCCGTCCGGGGCCAGCGCCGCGCAAGGCACCGACCCTCCAGTGTCGGCGCGCTCGCGGGGGAGCTTCTTTAGGGCACTTTCTTGTCGGCACAAGAAAGTACCCCGGCTGCCGGTTCGGGAACCGACATTCAATAAACATGCGAAACGACCAATTGGCAGGATTGCCAATGGGCACAACGCAACGCATTGCGAGGAGCGCGTGGCGCAGGGGCGAGCCGCGTGAAGCCGGCGTTCAATCAAACGCCGGGTAGCGCCGCCGCGCAATGCTCAGAGGGCGCGTTTGCGGGCAGCGCCCACCGGGCACCGATTGGAGCCCGCCCGGAATTCCGCCTAGAATCCGCTCCCCACGCAGAATTTGGTACGCCACAGGGACTCGCCATCGTGACCGATGACCCGCGCAAACAGGAATTCGAGGCCAACAAGCTCGCCAAGCGGCTGCGCCGCCAGGTGGGCAAGGCGATCGAGGACTTCAACATGATCGAGGCCGGCGACCGGGTGATGGTCTGCCTTTCCGGCGGCAAGGACTCGCACGCCATGCTCGACATCCTGCTGCGGCTGCGGCGCAGGGCGCCGGTGGACTTCGAGCTGGTGGCGGTGAACCTCGACCAGAAGCAGCCGGGCTTCCCCGCCGATGTGCTGCCGCGCTACCTCGATGGGCTCGGCGTGCCCTACCACGTCATCGAGCAGGACACCTACAGCGTGGTGCGCGATGTCATCCCGGAGGGCAAGACCACCTGCGGGCTGTGCTCGCGCCTGCGCCGCGGCATCCTCTACACCTTCGCCGCCCGCCACGGCATGACCAAGATCGCCCTTGGCCACCACCGCGACGACATCATCGAGACCCTGTTCCTGAACCTGTTCCACGGCGGCAAGCTCAAGGCCATGCCGCCCAAGCTGCTCAGCGACGACGGCCGCCATGTCGTGATCCGTCCGCTTGCCTACTGCGCCGAGCGCGATCTCGCCGCCTATGCGCGGGTGCGCGGCTTTCCCATCATTCCCTGCGACCTGTGCGGCTCGCAGGACACGCTGCAGCGCCAGGTCGTCAAGGAGATGCTGCGCGACTGGGACAAGCGCTTCCCCGGGCGCAGCGAGACCATCTTCGCGGCGCTCTCCAACGTGGCGCCCTCGCACCTCGCCGATCCCGCGCTGTTCGATTTCGCTGGCCTCGGCGCCACGCGGGATGGTGAGCAACGCCCCGAGTGGCTTCCCGGGCGGCGCAGCGCCTGAGGCCCGTGCGCGGGGCCTACCGTCGCCGTCAGTCTCGCCGCGATCTCAGAGCCAGCGCCCGCCGACCCCGATCACGCTGGTCGCCAGGCCCAGCGCGAGGTTGGTCGCAACGATGCGCCGTATCGAGTTCAGCGCCTGCGCGGCCTCGGGCACGCGCCCGTCGGCGAGCGCGCGCTCGAGCCGCCGGTAGGGCGCGAAGTAGAGGTACAGGAACAGCGCGATCATCACCCAGCCGACGAGCTGCATCAGGTGCACGTGCAGGCCGGCGTGGGCGAAGCCGCCGAGCCGCGCGAACAGCATCCAGTAGCCGCTCGCCGGCAGCAGCACGACCGCCAGCCACACCCAGCGGAAGAAGCGCGCGAATACCTGCGACCAAAGCGCCAGGCGCAGCGGCGGATCGAGCAGGCTCGCCGCGACCGGGCGCAGCGCCAGGTACGCGAAGAACATGCCGCCCACCCAGACGATGGCGGCGAGGACGTGCAGGCTGAGGGCGATTGCCATGGCGGTACTCCTGGCCGCACTTGCGGCGGGTGCTTATGTATGAATAAGAAATTATAAGCAAATGCGGCCATGCACCGGGTTACAATCCCGTCGTCTGGCGCGGGCGCCCGTGCCCCGCGTTTACCGGCACGGAAACCGAGCATGAAAGACTTCTGGATCGCACCTTCCATCCTGTCCGCCGACTTCGCCCGCCTGGGCGAGGAGGTCGACTCGGTGCTGGCGGCAGGTGCCGACATCGTGCACTTCGACGTCATGGACAACCATTACGTGCCCAATCTCACCATCGGGCCGCTGGTGTGCGAGGCGCTGCGCAAGCACGGCGTCAGCGCCGATATCGACGTGCACCTGATGGTCAAGCCGGTCGATCGCATCATCCCGGACTTCGCCGCCGCCGGCGCGACCTGGATCACCTTTCACCCCGAGGCCTCTGAGCACATCGACCGCAGCCTGCAGCTGATCCGCGACCACGGCTGCAGGCCCGGCCTGGTGTTCAACCCGGCGACACCGCTCGACTCCCTGCGCTGGGTGATGGACAAGGTCGACATGGTGCTGCTGATGTCGGTCAATCCGGGTTTCGGCGGCCAGAAATTCATACCGGGCACGCTGGCAAAGCTACGCGAGGTGCGCCGGCTCATCGACGAGAGCGGGCGCGACATTCGCCTCGAGGTCGACGGCGGCGTGAAGGTCGACAATATCGCCGAGGTCGCGGCCGCCGGTGCCGACACCTTCGTCGCCGGCTCGGCGATCTTCGGCACCGCAGACTATCGCGCCACCATCGCCGCGATGCGCGGCGCGCTGGACGGCGTGCGCGCGGAATGAGCGGCGCATGCCCGAGCTGGCGATGATCCAGCCCGGATGCCGACGCGCCGCCTCGGGTCGGCGGCCGTGACCCTGCACGCTCGCCCCGCGGGAGCGGGCACTGCCCTTTCGCTGCGGCAGCGGCCGAAGGTGATCCTCATCGACCTCGACGGCACGCTGGTCGACAGCGTGCCCGATCTCGCCCGCGCGGTCGACGCCATGCTGGCCGAGCTCGGCCGCCCGGCGGCGGGTGCGACGGTGGTGCGCCGCTGGGTCGGCAACGGCGCGCCGCGGCTGGTCAAGCGCGCGCTCACCGGCGACATGGATGCCGAGCCCGAGCAGGAGCTCTTCGAGCGCGGCTTCGCGCTCTTCCAGCGCATCTACGCCGAGCACGTCCTGGTCGACAGCAGGCTCTACCCGGGCGTGCTCGAGGGGCTCGAGGCGCTGCGTCGCGAGGGCTACGCGCTCGCCTGCATCACCAACAAGCCGGCGCGTTTCACCGAGCCGCTGTTGCTCGGGCTGGGTATCGCGCCCTTCTTCGCGCTCACGGTGAGCGGCGACACGCTGCCTCGCAAGAAGCCCGATCCCGCGCCCTTGCGGTACGCGGCCGAGTTCTTTAAAGTCCGGGCCGAACGCGTGCTGATGGTCGGTGACTCGCGCAACGATGTGCAGGCGGCGCGGGCCGCGGGGACTCCGGTCGTGTGCGTGCCTTACGGCTACAACCACGGCGAGGATATCGCCGGGGCGGCGCCGGACGCGGTGATCGAGTCGCTGGCCGAGCTGCCCGAGCTGCTCAGAATCACACGCTGAACCCGCACCGCCGCCGCGCGGACCGGGCGCGCAAGCACCCGCGGCGATCGCAAGGGCAACGTGCCGAGCGCGACCCCGCCCGCCCACGCAGGTGTCACCGATGACCCCCAGTCAATTCCAGGATCTGGCCGCGCGGGGCCACAACCGAATTCCACTCACGCGCATCGTGCTGGCGGACCTGGACACGCCGCTCAGCGCCTTTCTCAAGCTGGCTGACGGGCCCTACTCGTATCTCTTCGAGTCGGTGCACGGCGGCGAGAAGTGGGGCCGTTACTCCATCATCGGTCTGCCGGCACGCGCGCTGGTGCGCGTGCGCGGCGAGCGAATCGAGGTCGAGGAAGACGGCGAGGTGCGCGAGCGCGCCAGCGCCGCCGACCCCCTCGCCTGGATCGCGGAGTTCGAGCGCCGCTTCTCGGTGCCCGCGGTCGCGGGCCTGCCGCGTTTCACCGGCGGGCTGGTCGGCTACTTCGGCTACGACACCGTGCGCTACGTCGAGCCCCGCCTCGGCGCCTGCCCGGCGCCGGACCCGCTCGGAGCGCCCGACATCCTGCTGCTGGTCTCCGACGAGGTAGTGGTGTTCGACAACCTCAGCGGGCGCCTGCACTTCATCGTCCACGCCGACCCGGCCCGAGCCGACGCCTACGAGCGCGCGCAGCGGCGCCTCGACGAGCTCGAAGGCCGGCTGCGCCGGGCGACTCCGGAGCCGGCGCGCTCGGCCGGCGGCGCCATCGCCGCCGAATCAGACTTCGTCTCCGGTTTCACGCGCGCCGGTTTCGAGGCTGCGGTCGAGCGGGTGAAGGACTACATCCTCGCCGGCGACTGCATGCAGGTCGTGTTGTCGCAGCGGATGTCGATACCCTTCCAGGCGCATCCGCTGGATCTTTATCGCGCGCTGCGCACGCTCAATCCCTCGCCCTACATGTTCTACCTCGACCTCGCCGACTGCCGCGTGGTCGGTTCCTCGCCCGAGATCCTGACGCGCGTCGAGGACGGCGTGATCACCGTGCGCCCGATCGCGGGCACCCGCCCGCGCGGGGTCAGCGAGGAGGAGGACGCCGCCCTCGAGCGCAGCTTGCTCGCCGACCCCAAGGAGCTCGCCGAGCATCTGATGCTGATCGACCTCGGGCGCAACGACGTCGGCCGCGTTGCCCACACCGGCACCGTGCGGGTCACCGAGAAGATGGTGGTGGAGCGTTACTCGCACGTGATGCACATCGTCTCCAACGTCGAGGGGCAGCTGCAGGCGGGAATGTCGGCGATCGACGCGCTGCGCGCGACCTTTCCGGCGGGCACGGTCAGCGGTGCGCCCAAGATCCGGGCGATGGAGATCATCGACGAGCTCGAACCGGTCAAGCGCGGCATCTATTCCGGTGCGGTCGGCTACCTCGGCTGGCACGGCAATCTCGACACCGCGATCGCGATCCGCACGGCGATCGTGCAGGATGGCATGCTGCACGTGCAGGCCGGCGCCGGCATCGTCGCCGACTCGGTCCCCGCGCGCGAGTGGGACGAGACCATGAACAAGGGCCGGGCGATCTTCCGCGCGGCGGCCATGGCGCAGGACGGGCTGCGCCAGGCGGCCGACTGAGCGCCGGGCACCCGGATCGGAGCGACGGGCGCGCCATGCTGTTGATGATCGACAACTACGACTCCTTCACCTACAACCTGGTGCAGTACCTGGGCGAGCTCGGTGCCGAGGTGCGCGTCGCGCGCAATGACCGCATCAGCCTTGAGGAGGTCGAGGATCTGGCGCCCAGCCAGATCGTGATCTCGCCCGGGCCCTGCACGCCGGACGAGGCCGGGATCTCGGTGGCTTTGGTCCAGCGCTTTGCCGGGCGCGTCCCGATCCTGGGCGTGTGCCTCGGCCACCAGAGCATCGCCCAGGCCTTCGGCGGGCGCATCGTTCGGGCGCGCGCCGTCATGCACGGCAAGACCTCGCCGATTCGCCACCGCGGCGCCGGCGTGTTCGCCGGCCTGGACGATCCCCTGGTGTGCACGCGCTACCATTCCCTGGTGGTCGAGCGCGAGTCCTTGCCCGCGTGCCTCGAACTCACCGCCTGGACCGAACACGCCGACGGCGCCGAGGACGAGATCATGGGCCTGCGCCACCGCGAACTCGCGGTCGAGGGCGTGCAGTTTCACCCCGAGTCGATTCTCAGCGAGCAGGGGCACGCGCTGCTGGAGAATTTCTTGAAAACCAGCGACGAGCTGCGGGTGGCGAGGGGCGAGTGATGGGCGTCGCTCCCTGGACCTTGGTGGTAAACCGTCGGGTCCTCGTCTTCTTCGTAACCTGGCACTCGTAACTCGTCACTGCCGATAGGCCATAAGGAGCGAGTCATGGACATACAGACCGCGCTGCGCGCCGTGACCGAGCGCCAGGATCTAAGCCGCGACGACATGCGCGCGGTGATGCGCCAGGTCATGACCGGCGAGGCCACGCCGGCGCAGATCGCCGGTTTCCTGATCGGGCTACGCATGAAGGGCGAGACGGTCGACGAGATCACCGCGGCCGCCGAGGTCATGCGCGAGCTCGCCGCGCACGTCGAGGCGCGCGGCGAGCACGTGGTCGACATCGTCGGCACCGGCGGCGACGGGGTGGCGACCTTCAACATCTCTACCGCCTGCTGCTTTGTGGTCGCGGCTGCCGGCGGCACGGTCGCCAAGCACGGCAACCGCTCGGTATCCAGCAGCTCGGGCAGCGCCGATCTGCTCGAGGCGGCGGGCGTCAACCTGGATCTCGATCCCCAGCAGGTCGCGCGCTGCATCGAGGAGGTCGGCGTCGGCTTCATGTTCGCGCCGCGTCACCACGGTGCGATGAAGCACGCGGTCGGACCGCGGCGCGAGATGGGCGTGCGCACGCTGTTCAACCTACTCGGGCCGCTGACCAACCCGGCCGGTGCGCCGAACCAGCTGATGGGCGTGTTCGAGGCCCAGTGGGTGGAGCCCCTGGCCCATGTGCTGCGCAAGCTCGGCGGCCACCACGTCATGGTGGTGCATGCCGATGACGGTCTGGACGAGATCAGCATCGGCGCCGAGACCCAGGTCGCGGAGCTGCGCGCGGGCGAGGTGACGAGCTACCGGATCGCGCCGGAGCACTTCGGGCTCGAGCGTGCCGACATCGGTCCGCTCAAGGTCAGCGACGCAGCCGGCAGCCTGGCAATCATCCGCGGCGTGCTGGGCGGTGAGCGCGGGGCCGCGCGCGACATCGTCGCCCTGAACGCCGGCGCCTCGCTCTATGTCGCCGGCCTTGCGCCGGATATGGCGGCCGGCGTGCGCCGCGCGGAGGAGATCCTCGACAGCGGCGCGGCGGCCGAGCGCCTCGCGCGGCTGGCCGAGCTCAGCCAGCGCCTGGCCGCAAAGGCCTCGTGACCGGCTTGCCGCACTCGGCGTGAGCGACACCCCCGACATCCTGCAGCGCATCCTGCGGCGCAAGGCCGAGGAGGTCGCCGAGCGCAGCGCGGCGCGCACCGCGGACGAGCTGCGCGGGCTGGCGGCCGCGCAGCCGCCGGCGCGCGGATTTTCCGCCGCGCTACGCGCGCGGCTCGAGCGCGGGGAGGCGGCGGTGATCGCCGAGATCAAGCAGGCCTCGCCGAGCAAGGGCCTGCTGCGCGCTGCCTTCGACCCCGCGGCCATCGCGGCGAGCTACGCTGCGGGCGGCGCGGCCTGTCTCTCGGTGCTGACCGACCGCGACTTCTTCCAGGGCTCCGAGCAACACCTCGTCGATGCCCGCGCGGCCTGCGCGCTGCCGGTGCTGCGCAAGGACTTCATCGTCGATCCGTACCAGCTCTACGAGGCGCGCGCCATCGGCGCCGATTGTGTGCTCCTGATCGTGGCCGCGCTCGATGATCGCGCGCTGGGCGAACTGGCCGAGCGCGCGTCGGCGCTGGGGATGGACGTTCTGGTGGAGGTGCACGATCGCGCCGAGCTCGAGCGCGCGCTGGCGCTGCCCACGCCGCTGATCGGCATCAACAACCGCGACCTGCGCAGCTTCGAGACCCGCCTCGAGATCACGCTCGATCTGCTGGCCGCGATCCCGGACGAGCGACTGGTCGTCACCGAGAGCGGCATTCGCGACCGGGCCGACGTCGAGCGCATGCGCGCGGCCGGTGTTCACGCCTTCCTGGTCGGGGAGTCCTTCATGCGGGCCGCGGACCCGGGGGAAAAACTGCGGGAGATGTTTGAGGAAAGATAGGGGAAAGGGGAAAAATCAAGAAGCAAAGAGCAAGGGGAGCGTGTCGGTCTGCGCCCGACGCCCCAGCCTAAAATCAAACGTGCGCCTCCGGCGCACGCTTTCTCTTTCATCTTCCCTCTTTTCCCTTTCCTCCGATCTTCTTACCTTGTCCCAAACACCACGATGGTCTTGCCCTTCACCGAGATCAGTCCCTGCTCCTCCATGTTCTTCAGCACCCGCCCGGCCATCTCGCGCGAGCAGCCGACGATGCGTCCGATCTCCTGGCGGGTGATGCGAATCTGCATGCCGTCCGGGTGCGTCATTGCATCCGGCTCCTTGCACAGGTCGAGCAGCGTGCCGGCGATGCGGCCGGTCACGTCCATGAAGGCGAGGTGGCCGACCTTCTGACTGGTGCGGCGCAGGCGCAGCGCCATCTGCGCCGCGAGCTGGAGCAGGATCTCGGGATCCTCGCGCGCCAGCTGGCGGAAGCGTCCGTAGCTGATCTCGGCGAGCTCGCACTCCGTGCGGGTGCGCACCCAGGCGCTGCGCATCTCCTTGCGGTCGAACAGGCCCATCTCGCCGAAGAACTCTCCGGGGTTGAGATAGGTGAGGACCATCTCGCGGCCCTCCTCGTCCTCGATCAGCACCGTGACCGAGCCGTCGAGGATGTAGTACAGGACGTCGGGCGCGTCGCCCTCGTAGATGATGACGCTCTTTGCCGGGTAGCGGCGGCGATGGCAGTGGCTGAGGAACCGCTCGATCGCGCCGGTGTCTTCGGTCAGGTCCTGCATGGGCATCGCTCAGTCGGGGCAGCCCGTGGCCGCCGCCTACATCATGGCCCGAAAGCGCGGGGCAGGTCCAGTGCGTACGGGAGCGCGGCGCGCTGTGATAGGCTGCCCGGGTTTCGGCGGCGCTGGTGGAAGGAGGGCTCGTGCGGGCACGCGTCAAGTGGGTGGAGGCGGTGAGCTTCGTCGGCGAAACCGACAGCGGGCACGCGCTGGTGATGGACGGCGCACCCGAGAGCGGCGGGCGCAATCTAGGCCCGCGGCCGATGGAGATGGTGTTGCTCGGGCTGGGCGGCTGCACGGCCTTCGACGTGGTCAGCATCCTCGCCAAGGCGCGTCAGCCGGTGCGCGACTGCGTGGTGGAGATCGAGGCCGAGCGCGCCGATAGCGTGCCCAAGGTATTCACCTCCATCCACCTGCGCTACGTGCTCAGCGGCGAGGGCCTGGACGAGAAGGCCGTGGCCCGCGCGGTGCGGCTGTCGGCCGACAAGTACTGCTCGGTCTCGATGATGCTCGGCCGCTCCGTCGAGCTCAGCCACGACTACCGGATCGAGCCCGCGCGGTGATCGCCTGGCGTCCCGTTCCTCCCTGGTGATGCGCGACGATCCCGCCGTCCTGTTTGACCGCCTGGTCGCCCGTTACCATCGGGCGTGGTTTCGCTTCCATCCGGAAGCGGCCCTGGACTGCGGCGTCAGCGGCTTCGAGCACCTGCTCGCGCCCCACGACGACGACGATCACGGCGCCGAGGTCGCGCTGACCGAAAAGCTGCTGCTCGGGCTCGAGGAGATCGACCCCGCGCAGCTCGACCCCGATCGGACGCTCGACCACCAGCTGCTGACCGGTGCGGCAGTCATCGCGCACCATGAGCTGTTGCGGCTCGACTGGCGTCATCGCGATCCGGTGCGTTTCCTTCCGGTGCAGGCGCTCTACCAGCTCACGGTCAGGCCCGTGGAGCATCCGGTCGCGGCGCTCAAGGCGCGCCTGGAGGCGATCCCGGCGCACCTGCGCGGCGCGCGCGCCAAGCTCGGCGCCACGCCGGAGCTGATTCCGCCGCTGTGGCTGGAGTCAGCGCTAGCCGAGGCTCGCGGCGGCGCGCACTTCGTGCGCCGTCTGCACGAGGCGCCGCGCATCGCGGCCCGTCCGCGGGTCGCCGAGCTGCGCTCGGTGCAGGAGGCCGCGGCCACCGCGCTGCTGGAGTTCGCCAATTTTCTCGAGGCGCAGCTCGCCCCGCGCGCCCAGGGCGAGTTCGCGATCGGGCGCGAGCACTTCGAGCGCCTGCTCGCGCAGCGCCACTTCCTCGACGTCGGCAGCGCGGCCCTGCGCCGTTTCGGCGAGCGCCTGTTCGAGCGCACCTTCGACGAGCTGCGCGCGGTAACCCGCGAGCTGCGCGGCGACGAGGACGTGCGCGCGCTCACCGAGCGGCTGCGCGAGGATCACTCCGGCGCGGATGAGCTGCTCGATACCTATCGCGAGCAGATGCGCGCCGCGCGCGCCTTCGTCGAGCAACACCAGCTGGTGAGCATGCCGCGCAAGCAGCGCCTGGCGGTGGTCGAGACGCCGCTCTTTCTGCGTCACCGCATTCCCTTCGCGGCCTATTTCTGCCCCATGCCCGGCGACGAGGAGCAGCGCGGCCTGTACTACGTCACGCCGGCCGAGGACGAGCAGATGCTCGGCGAGCACAACCGCCTCGGCCTGATGCACACTTGCGTGCACGAGGCCTGGCCCGGCCATCATCTGCAGTTCGTCACCGCCAATGCGCACGCGGCCGCGAGCAGCCTGCCGCGCCTGCTCAACCGCTCCTCCACGCTCTACGAGGGCTGGGCGCTCTACTGCGAGCAGCTCATGCACGAAGAAGGGTTTCTCGACCGGCCCGAGCAACGCTTCGTGCTCTTGCGCGACCGCCTGTGGCGGGCGCTGCGCGTGGTGCTCGACGTGGACCTGCAGGCCGGCGGTCTGCGCATCGAGGGTGCCGCCGACCGCATGGAGCGCGCGCTGGGCTTCCCGCGCGCCCAGGCGCTGGCGGATCTTTCCTGGTACAGCCGCTCGCCGGCGGTGCCCATGGGCTACGCGACCGGCTGGGCGCTGATCAACGGTCTGCGCAAGCATCATCGCGACGCCGACCCGGCGGCCTTTGACCTGCGTAATTTCCACGACCGCCTGCTCGCTGCCGGCTCGGTGGCCCTGCCGCTGGTGATTCGGCGGCGTTTCGGCGATGCCGCCTGGGCCGCCGCCCGCGGTGGGGTATTCGGCGGAAATGGCGCATAATACGCGCCCTTCGGCGTCGCGGCGGGCTAAGGGGGTCCGCCGCTCTGCGGGCGATGTGGGAGGGCCGACCTTGTTACGTCAGCAAAGCAAGCTGAAGCTGCACGGTTTCAACAACCTCACCAAGACCCTGAGCTTCAACATCTACGACATCTGCTACGCGCACACGCAGGAGCAGCACCAGAGCTACATCGACTACATCGACGAGGCCTACAATGCTGAGCGCCTCACGCAAATCCTCACCGACGTGGCCGACATCATCGGCGCCACCATTCTCAACGTGGCGCGCCAGGACTACGATCCGCAGGGCGCCAGTGTCACCATGCTGATCTCCGAGGAGCCGATCACCGCCCAGCACCTCTCCAACACCGAGGCGCCGGGGCCGCTGCCCGACGCGGTGGTCTGCCACCTCGACAAGAGCCACCTCACGGTGCACACCTACCCGGAGAACCACCCCGACCAGGGCGTGAGCACGTTTCGCGCCGACATCGACGTCTCGACCTGCGGGCGCATCTCACCGCTCAAGGCGCTCAACCACCTGATCTACAGCTTCGAGTCCGACATCGTGATCATGGACTACCGGGTGCGCGGCTTCACCCGCGACGTGAAGGGCAAGAAGCACTTCAGCGATCACCGCATCAACTCAATCCAGAACTACCTCGACCGGCGCACCCGCGAGCGCTACCAGATGATCGACGTGAACGTCTACCAGGAGAACATCTTTCACACCAAGATGATCCTGAAGGAGTTCGACCTCGACAACTACCTCTTCGGTATCGACGTTGACGACCTCGCTCCGCGGGAGCAGCGCCGAATCTGCGAGCAGATCAGCCGCGAGATGATGGAGATCTTCTACGGCCGCAACCTGCCGCGGGGGATAAAGGTGTAGAGATCAGCGACGAGCTGCAGGTTACGAGTTACGAATTGCGAGCTACGAGGTTTGAGTTACGAGGAAGGCCCAATACACTCTTGCTCGCCACTCGCGACCCGTCACTCGTCAGCGTTCACCCTCAACTGCCGCACCAGCAGCGTCACCGGGTGGATGATCTCCACTTCCGCGCCCGCGCGGCGCAGGCCCGCGCCCAGGTGCAGGGCGCAGCCGACGTTGGTGGTCGCCAGGTAACGCGCGCCCGACTCCTGCAGCGCCTCGAGCTTGGGCTGGCGCAGCGCCTCGGCGATCCGAGGCTGGCGGATCATGTGGGTGCCCGCCGCGCCGCAGCAGGTGTCGTTGCCCGCCAGCGGCTCGGTCCGCAGCTCCGGAATGCGGGCGAGCAGCCGGTAGGGAGCGGCCTGGCCGCGCAGCACCCGGCGCAGGGTGCAGGGCTCGTGCACCCGCGTGCGCTCGGGCAGCGGCGCGGGCGCGAGTTCCGGCGGCCAATGCGCGCGCTCGAGAAAGGCGCAGGCCTCGACGGCGGGTGCGGGCAGCTCCTGCCCCTGGGTCTCGGCGTACTCGCTGAGCTGGGCGCCGCAACCGCTGGACAGGTACACGATCGCCTCCAGCCCCTGGTCGGCGAAGGCCGCGGCGTTTTGCCGGGCGAGCTCCGCGGCGCCCTCGGGCCTTCCGCCGTGCTGGTGCAGCGCGCCGCAGCAGACCTGCTCGGCGGGCATCCGCACCGCGTAGCCCAGGCGCGGCAGCAGCCAAAGCAGCGCGTCCATGGCCTCGCGCTCGGCGATGCGGCTGATACAGCCGGTGAACAGCCCCACCCGGCCGCGCTCGGCCCCCAGGGCGGGCACCTCCGGGATCAGCGCGGGCGCGGGCGCCAGCGGCGGCAGCAGCTCGGCCAGGCGCCCCAGCCCCGCCACGCGCAGCAGCCCGCTGCCGCGTGCCAGGGCCTCGAGCCCGCTGCGCTGCGCCAGCCGCGCCAGCGCCGCGGGGCGATCCAGGCGCGAGGGATCCTCGGCCATGGCCAGCAGGGCGCGCTCGGCCATGCCCGGCTTCTCGGCGAGCAGGGCGCGGGCGCCGTCGATCAGGCGTCCATAGCCGACCAGCGAGGGGCACACCGCCTCGCAGGCGCGGCAGCCGAGGCAGCTGTCCAGGTGCGCGCGCAGGCGTTCCCCCGGCGCCAGGGCGCCGCCGGCGAGCCCCTGGATGAGGGCGATCCGCCCGCGCGGCGACTCGCCCTCGTCGCGGCTCAGGCCGTAGGTCGGGCAGTGCGGCAGGCACAGGCCGCACTTCACGCAGCGGTCCGCTTCGCGCAGCAGGTCGTCTGTGAGGCTCACGGCAGGGGTCGGGGCACGGGCCTTCGGGTGCCGGGGCACGGAGCACTGAGTATAATCGCGCGGCCCGGTCCGGCCCGGGCCCAGTCCCCGCATCCAGCGCGCCGGGAGCCGCCATGTCCTACTACCGTCATCACGTCTTCTTCTGCATCAACGTCCGCGAGGGCGGCGAGCAGTGCTGCAGCCAGTTCGGCAGCGTGGCCCTGCGCGACTACGCCAAGAAGCGCTGCAAGGAGCTGGGCATCCACGGCCAGGGCGGGGTGCGGGTGAACAACGCCGGCTGCCTCGACCGCTGCGCCGAGGGGCCGGTGATGGTCGTCTACCCGGAGGCGGTCTGGTACACGTACGTCGATCAGGCCGACGTCGAGGAGATCATTCAGGAGCACCTGGTCAACGGCCGCGTGGTCGAGCGCCTGCGGATCTGAGCCGGGGGTCCGCGGCCCTGGCCCGGGGCGGCCGGCCCCCCCTCGCCTTGTATCTTCACCCTGCCTTATGTATATTTTCGCGTCTTTCGGTCGGGGTTTTTCCCTGCGGAGCGGTTTCAGATGAAGACGGTGAGCGCGAATCCGGCCACTGTGCGGCGCGACTGGTACCTGGTCGACGCCACGGGCAAGACCCTGGGGCGCCTGGCGAGCGAGATCGCCCGGCGCCTGCGCGGCAAGCACAAGCCCGAGTACACCCCGCACGTGGACACCGGCGACTACATCGTGGTGGTCAACGCTGAGAAGGTGCGCGTCACCGGCAACAAGCTCAAGGGCAAGGTCTACCACCGCCACACCGGCTACATCGGCAACCTCAAGTCGATCACCCTGGAGAAGCTCCTGGCCAGGCACCCGGATCGCGCCATCAAGCACGCGGTCAAGGGCATGCTGCCGAAGAACCCGCTCGGGCGGGCCATGTTCGGCAAGCTCAAGGTCTACGCCGGCCCCGAGCACAAGCACCAGTCCCAGCAGCCCAAGGCGCTGGACATCTGACAACCGATATTCAGAGACTCAAACGCATGGCGCAGGCACAGAACTACGGCACCGGACGGCGCAAGAGCTCCACCGCCCGCGTGTTCATTCGGCCGGGCAGCGGCAACATCCTGGTCAACGGCCGTCCGCTCGACGAGTACTTCGGCCGCGAGACCGCGCGCATGGTGGTGCGCCAGCCGCTGGAGACCGTCGGCGCCGCCGAGCGCTTCGACATCAAGGTCACCGTCGAGGGTGGCGGCAACAGCGGCCAGGCCGGCGCCATCCGCCACGGCATCACCCGCGCGCTCATCGAGTACGACGAGACCCTGCGACCGGCGCTGCGCAAGGCGGGCTTCGTCACCCGCGATGCGCGCGAGGTCGAGCGCAAGAAGGTCGGCCTGCACAAGGCCCG
>JBFKOE010000010.1:0-19371 GCA_041629015.1 Gammaproteobacteria bacterium | reverse complement strand
GTCCGGTTACGCGCTGACCACCCGCAAGGACTTCAGCTTCATGGGCGGGTTCCTGATGGCCGGCCTGATCGTCGTGCTGGTCGCCATGCTCGCGAACATCTTCATGGAGATTCCCGCCCTGTCGCTGGCGATCTCGGCGGTCGTGGTCCTGCTGATGAGCGGGCTGATCCTCTACGACACCAGCCGCCTGGTGAACGGTGGCGAGACCAACTACATCCTCGCCACGGTTGCGCTGTATCTGGATTTCTACAATATGTTCGTGCACCTGCTGCACCTGCTGGGTGCGTTCGGCGGCGATGACTGAGCGCGCGGCCGGCAAGCGCGCAATCTGAACCAGGGAGGCCCTGCGCAATCGCCAGGGCCTCTTTGCTTTTCGGCGGGGTTCCCGATGGAACTGTGGATGAAGATCGGCTGGGCGGTCCTGATCGGCATGCTGCTGATCGTGCTCTTTCCCCGCGCCCGGCAGATGATGGCGAACAGCCCCAAGGGCAGTGCCGACGACTGGCGCGGGGTCATACTGCCCCTGGCGCTGGTGATCGGGTTCGTGCTGCTGCTGATCTCCCTGGTCCGCTAGCGACCGCCGCCCCACTACTGCATCGCCACGTCCATGACGCTCGCGACGGGCGCCACGAAGCGGCGCACCGCATCCGGGGCCTCCACCTCGACCACCTGCTCCATCAGCCACTTGCGGTCGATCCCCGGCGCGGCCGCGCACACCGCCTGACCCAGCACGCGGAGGAAGTTCATGCCTGGGCGCCCCTCCTGGACGCGGCAGTCGGCGTAATCGACGCCGCGTGCATCGATCCTGGCAATGAACTCCGCGGGCGGGTGTGTGAGCGCGGCGCGTTCGCAGCGATTGTCGGCCACGGTCTCCGCAAGACGTCGCGCCATGCTCTTGATCAGCCGCGCGCGGCAATCCTGCGCCACCCGATCGTGCGCCAGGCGGTCGGCGAGGTGGACGAAAAAGATCAGCCACTCCTCGAGGATCGCGAAGCGGTAGGCCTCGCCGTCGAAATCGAAGTCGGCGGCGAGCAGGTGTTCGAGCGCGCCCTTGGCGCAGCGCCAGGCGGTCATTGCCACCGCCTGGCCGACCTCCTCGCAGCTGCGGGCCCTTGCCCGGTGCCAGCGACGGTGCAGCCTCACGCGCTTGCCGCTCTAGGAAGGCGCCGGCGCGAGCTCAGCGCGCGGGCTGGGTGACATCGCGCACTTCCTTGTGCGGCATGAACAGTCCGAGCCCCATGCGGCGGCCCGGTCCGATACCCCGGGACTGTAGCCGCAGCGATTCCTCGGCGTTCAGATCGGCCACCAGCAGGCTCCAGGTGTGGCACTCCGCGCCCAGAATGCATTGGCTGTGGGCCCGGCCCGCCAGCAGCTTTCGGCAACGCACGCCCAAGGCGCTGATCTCGGCTGCCGCCCATTCGATGAAGGCGGCCTCGAACTCGAGGTCAGGCTCGGCCGCGACCCGGCGGGCGTACAGGGCGGAGTACAGGTGCAGCGGTCTCGCCTCGGGGGCTCCGAGCGAGATCGCACAGCCGGCGATGTCCAGCGTCCGGCCCTGCAGCGCGGCTGCGTCCTCTAGCCGTCCACTCGGCAGGCGCAGCCCCAGGCGGGCGCGTCGCGACAGGTACATGAACTCCTCGCCAGCGTCTTCCGGGCTGAGCCAGCCGTGCGCGGTGGGGCCTGAGTGCACCGGGTGCAGGCCGTGACCCCCATCCTCCCCGAACCAGGGCAACACCCCGCGCACGGCCGCGGCGAGGGCCTCGGCATGCTCGCAGGGCAGCGCCTGACCGGCAACCGGGAAATAGACATCGAACACCTCCCCGGCCCCGGCCGGAACCGGGTCGCTATCGCCGGAGGTCCAGTGCACGGCGCTCACCCCTCCGGCTGGGCCGTGGCCCAGCCGGACATGAGCTCGCCCCAGTGCCGCGCGGTCACCGGGTCGAGATCGATGATGGTGAAACGGTGGCCCTCGCGGATCCTCAGCCGGAGCATGGAGAAGCCGTTGTCATAGGTAACCTGCATGACGGTGATCTGCTTGTTGAAGGGGGCGGCGAACTCGTCCAGTCGCGTCACTTCCTCGGACATCGCTGCATGCTCCCGGCTGCGCGCCGCTGGCGGCGGTTACCCACCCATGGTAGCGCGGTCCCCGGCCGCCGCCGTAGCCGTCTCCCATATGGGGTAAGCCCTGTCTCCCATGGGGTCGGTCCCCCACCCCGCCTCGCCGCTATATATTCGAGCGGGCGGCCGGCGAACGAGCCCGGCGGGGGAGCAACGCGGGCAGGTGCCGGATATCCTCCCAGGTGGTAGTGTGGATCCCCCCGGCTATCCCAAAGGAGACAGCGCGTAGGCCTTGACCGAAAAATCGCGCTTCCTCTAGACTGCCTATCCGTTAGGATTCTCTTATATTCTAATACTCGATCCTGACGCAAGCTCGGCGCGCCGCCAGAGCAACACCAAGATCAACAACAAGGCGCGTCGCAATTGAGGAGGAGAGTCCGGCCCCTTCGGGCCGCGCGGCACAATCCGATCCGGATGGTATGAGCCCTTCGCCGGCGGCGAAGGCTTTGCAACAGGAGCACGGACGATGGCGAAGAAGACCCACGAGACCCCTCTGCTCGACCAGCTCGAGTCCGGCCCCTGGCCCAGCTTTATCACCGGGCTGAAGCGTCTGGCCGAGAACAACGACATGGTCGTCGATCTTCTCGGCCAGCTCGAGACCTCCTACGAGACCAAGAGCGGCTACTGGAAGGGCGGCACCGTGGGCGTGTTCGGCTACGGCGGCGGGGTCATTCCGCGCTTCACCGAGCTGCTCGACGCCAAGGGCAAACCGAAATACCCGCACGCGGCCGAGTTCCACACCCTGCGCGTCATGCCACCTCCCGGCTGGCATTACGACACGGACACGCTGCGCAAGTTCTGCGACATCTGGGAGAAGTACGGCTCGGGCCTGATCGCCCTGCACGGCCAGACCGGCGACATCATGTTCCAGGGTTGCACCACCGAGAACGTGCAGCCGGCCTTCGACGCGATCAACGAGATGGGCTTTGACCTTGGCGGCGCCGGGCCCGCGCTGCGCACGGCCTGCTCGTGCGTCGGCCAGGCGCGCTGCGAGCACGCTTGCTACGACACCCATCGCGCCAACCGCCAGCTGGTCAACGCCTTTATCGACGACATGCACCGCCCGTCCCTGCCCTACAAGTTCAAGTTCAAGATGTCGGGATGCCCCAACGACTGCATGAACTCGGTGCAGCGCTGCGATTTCGCCGTCATCGGAACCTGGCGCGATCACATCCAGGTCGACCAGCAAGAGGTCCAGAACTTCGTTGCCGAGCACGGTCGCCAGTACGTGATCGACAATATCGTCACCCGCTGCCCGACGCGCTGCCTCAGCCTCACCGATCAGGACACCCTGGACATCGACAACCGCAACTGTGTGCGCTGCATGCATTGCATCAACGTCATGACCAAGGCCCTCTCGCCGGGCAAGGAGCGCGGCGCCTCGATCCTGATCGGCGGCAAGCGCACGCTCAAGATCGGCGACCTGATGGGAACCGTCGTGATCCCGTTCATGAAGCTCGACACCGAGGAGGACTGGCAGGCGCTGGAGGAATTCGCCGGCAGGGTGATCGAGTTCTTCGCTGAAAACGCCCTCGAGCACGAGCGCACCGGGGAGATGATCGAGCGCATCGGCCTCACCAGCTTCCTGGAGGGCGTCGGCGTGGAGCCCGATCCCAACATGATCAATCACCCGCGCACCAACCCCTACGTCCGGCTGGACGACTGGGACGCCGAAGTCGAGAAATGGAACCAGCGCAAGGGGGCGAGTGCCGCCGGGTGAACCCGCGCGCCGCCACCGCACCGCGACGACAGATCCGGAGAGCCATTCGATGACACAGCCACGCCCACCGGTAGAAAGCGGCGTCGTAGACGTCACGCCCTACCTGCATCCCCTGATGAAGAAGAACTACGGCCGCTGGAAGTGGCACGATCGCCCCCAGCCGGGCGTTCTGCGCCATGTCGCCGATAGCGGCGATCAGATCTGGACGGTGCGAGCCGGGACCCAGCGCCAGATGGACGTGCATACGGTGCGGCTGCTGTGCGATATCGCCGATCAGCATGCGGAAGGCTACGTGCGCTTCACCATCCGTAGCAATATCGAGTTCATGGTGAGCGACGAGGCCAAGGTGCAGCCCTTGATCGAGGCCTTGAACGCGGCAGGGTTTCCGATCGGCGGCACCGGCAACTCGGTTTCAATGATCTCCCACACCCAGGGATGGCTGCACTGCGACATCCCCGGCACCGATGCCTCCGGCGTGGTCAAGGCCCTGATGGACGACCTCTACGAGGAGTTCACCAACGAGCGCATGCCCAACCGGGTTCGTATCACGACCTCTTGCTGCGAGATCAACTGCGGCGGCCAGGGCGATATCGCAATCAACGTACAGCACACCAAGCCGCCGAAGATCAATCACGAGCTGGTCGCCAACGTCTGCGAGCGCCCGGCGGTGGTCGCGCGTTGCCCGGTCGCGGCGATCCGCCCCGCGCTGATAAACGGCAAGCCGTCGCTCGAAGTCGATGAGCGCAAGTGCATCTGCTGCGGCGCCTGCTTCCCGCCCTGCCCCCCGATGCAGATCAACGACCCGGAGCACACCAAGCTCGCCATCTGGGTGGGCGGTAAGAATTCGAACTCGCGGAGCAAGCCCGCCTTCCACAAACTGGTCGCGGCCGGGCTGCCGAACAACCCGCCGCGCTGGCCCGAGGTCGCGGAGGTGGTGAAGAAGATTCTCTACGCCTACCAGAAAGACGCGCGCGACTGGGAACGCATGAACGAGTGGATCGACCGGATCGGTTGGGCGCGGTTCTTTGAGCTCACCGAGTTGCCGTTCACCAAGTACCACATTGATGACTGGCGCGGTGCGCGGGCATCCCTCAATGCATCGGCGCAGATGCGCTTCTAAGGATTGGTGAGGGAGAGAAGCGCATGAAGTTTTCCGTGCTCGTCAACGAAGGACCCTACACCCATCAGGCCTCCGACAGCGCTTATCGCTTCACCAAGGCCGCGCTCGAGAAGGGGCACGAGATCTTTCGCGTGTTCTTCTATCACGACGGGGTCAACAACGGCACACGCCTGACCACGCCGCCCCAGGACGATCGCAACCTCGCCAAGCTGTGGTCCGAGCTCGCGGCCGAGCACGGGCTCGATCTCGTGGTCTGCATTGCCGCCGCGCAGCGCCGCGGCATCGTCGACGAGGGTGAGATGAAGCGCCACGGCAAAGATGCGAGCAACCTGGCGCCCGGCTTTCGCATCTCGGGTCTCGGGCAGCTGATCGAGGCAGGCATCGAAGCCGACCGCCTGGTCTCATTCGGCGACTGACCAGAGGCGAGACAATGAACCCGAAGAAATTCCTCTACGTCAATCGCCGCGCCCCTTACGGCACGATCTACGCGCTGGAGTCGCTTGAGGTCGTGCTGATTGGCGCAGCCTTCGACCAGAAGGTCAGCCTGGCGTTCATCGACGACGGCGTCTACCAGCTCGTCAAAGGGCAGGATACTGCCGCCATTGGGGTCAAGAACTTCTCGCCGACCTTCGCCGCCTTGGGCGACTACGACGTGCGCGACATCTACGTCGAGGACGAATCGCTTAGCGAGCGCGGTCTGAGCCTCGACGACCTCCACCACCTCACCTACGAGGACGAGGAGGACGACTGGGCGGAGAAGCCGTCCATTCGGCTGGTTTCACGAACCGAACTGGCCGAGGTCATGGATCAACAAGACGTGGTTTTCACCTTCTGAGGATCGGTTCCGTGGTGCTGCACATCGTCAACAAGTCCCCTTTCGAGCGCAACTCGCTGCAGAGTTGTCTCAAGACCCTCGCCGCCGAAAGCTCCATCCTGATGATCGAGGACGGCGTGTATGGCGCGCTTGCGGGCTCGCGGTTCGAGGGCGACATCAAGGCGGTCATGGACCGGGCCAAGGTCTATGCCCTGGAGCCCGACCTGGCGGCGCGCGGCGTCGCCGACCGGCTCATCGACGGCATCACGACGGTGGATTACGCGGGGTTCGTGGACTTGGTGGAGAAGCATACGGTCACCCAGTCCTGGCTGTAGTCAAAAGGGCGCATCAAACTGAGGAGAGCACAATGGCAATCCAGCTTAACGGCAAAGCGATCGAGACCGACGAAGAGGGATACATCATCAACCTGAGCGACTGGGATGAAGGCGTCGCGGACGTGCTTGCCAAGGAAGAGGGCATCGACATGACCGAGAACCACTGGGAAGTGGTGAATTTCCTGCGCGAGTACTACGACGAGTACCAGATCGCGCCGGCGGTTCGCGTGCTGACCAAGGCGATCGGCAAGAAGCTCGGCCCGGACAAGGGCAACAGCAAGTACCTCTACGAGCTGTTCCCCTACGGTCCGGCCAAGCAGGCGTGCAAGATCGCCGGGCTGCCCAAGCCGACCGGCTGCGTCTGAGCCGACCGCCCGCCGGCCGCGCGGGAAGCTAGCATTTCCCGGCGGCCGCGCCCAGGTCCCGCCTGATGACGGTGCTCGCATTGGTCTTTTCGATCGCCCTGTACGCGGCCTCGGCGGTGCTCGTGTTCGGGCTGGCGTGGCGGATCTGGGTGATGGCGCGAACGCCGGCGCCGCTCAAGATTCCGACCACCCCGGCCCCGCTCGGCAGCGGCGGCGTCGCCCTGCGCATGCTGCGCGAGGTGACGCTGTTCGAGAGCCTGTTCCGCTCGAACAAATGGATCTGGCTTTTCGGCTGGGTCTTCCACGTGGCCCTGGCTCTGGTCCTGGTGCGCCATCTGCGCTACTTCACGGAACCGGTCTGGTCCTGGGTGGCGCTCATGCAGCCATTCGGCATTTATGCCGGGTTTGCGATGCTGATCGGTCTGGCGGGACTGTGGCTGCGCCGCGTGGTGGTCGAGCGCGTGCGCTACATCTCGGCCGCCTCCGACCACCTCATGCTCGCGCTGTTGAGCCTGATCGCGGCAAGCGGGCTGTGGATGAAGTACGTCGCCCGTACCGATATCGTGGCGACCAAGGCCTTCGTTCTCGGGCTGCTGCGCTTCGACCTGCAGCCGCTGCCGTCCGATCCGTCACTGCTGGTGCACCTGGGTCTGGTCGTCGCGCTCCTGCTGGTGTTTCCGTTCAGCAAGCTGCTGCACGCCCCCGGCGTATTCTTCAGCCCGACGCGCAACCAGGCCGACGATCCGCGTGAAAGACGTCACCTGGCGCCTTGGGCTCGGACCCTGGGGACCGATTGATGGCCGCCAAGGTCGAAGCGCCCGCGCTGCGCGAGTTTCCCGCCGTCCCGGCGATCGAGCCCGGCGCCAGCGCCGCGCTGAAACCCTTCGTGGCCGCGCCGGCCCACCAGGAGGCTCTGGGTTTTCCCGGCGAGCTGGTCGATGACTGGGAGCAGGTGGCGATCGCCAAGCTCGGCGAGCTGCTCGGGAAGTACCGCTCGCTCAAGGTCCACCTCGACTCCTGCGTGAAGTGCGGCGCCTGCACGGACAAGTGCCATTACTTCATCGGCACCCACGACCCGAAGAACATGCCGGTCGCGCGCCAGGATCTGCTGCGCAGCGTCTACCGGCGCTACTTCACCCTGCCGGGCAAGCTGTTCCCCAAGCTGGTCGGCGCACGCGAGCTCACCCGCGAGGTGCTCGACGAGTGGTACAGCTACTACCACCAGTGCTCCCAGTGCCGGCGCTGCTCGGTGTTCTGTCCCTACGGCATCGACACCGCCGAGATCTCCATGGCCGCGCGCGAGATCATGGACACGGTCGGACTGGGACAGAAGTACTGCAACGAGATCATCGGCAAGGTGCACAAGATCGGCAACAACCTGGGCCTGCCGGAACCCGCGCTCGCCGATACCCTCGAGGGCCTCGAGGAAGACATCAAGCTCGAGACCGGGTGCGACGTGCGCCTGCCCCTTGACCAGGAGGGCGCCGAGGTGTTGCTGGTCACGCCGTCGGCGGACTTCTTCGCCGAGCCTCACGTCGACGGCCTGATCGGCTACGCAAAGGTGTTTCACCAGGCGGGAATCTCCTGGACGCTCAGTTCCTACGCCTCGGAAGCGGCGAACTTCGGCATGTTCATCGGCAGCTACGAATCGATGCGCAAGGTGGCGCTGCGGATTCGCAAGGCCGCGCAGGATCTCGGCGTAAAGCGCATCGTGACGGGCGAGTGCGGCCACGCCTGGCGCGTCGCCTACAGCTTCTGGAATACCCTCGCCGGCCCCTTCGATTTCCTCGATCCGGCCTACCCCGTCCCGCAGCACATCTGCGAGGTCACCCATGAGCTGATCGAGCGCGGGGCCCTGAATCTCGACAAGACCGCGAACGACGACAAGGTCCTGACCTTTCACGATTCCTGCAACGTGGCCCGAGCGTCGCGGATGGGCAATCGGCCCGGCGGCCAGTTCCACATCCCGCGCGCCGTGATCAAGGCCAGCTGCAATCGTTTCGTCGACATGCGGCCCGACACCATCCACGACCAGACCTTCTGCTGCGGCGGCGGCGGAGGCCTGCTCACCGACGATCTCCTCGAGCTGCGCGTCAAGGGCGCGCTGCCCCGCATGGAGGCCCTCGCCGAGGTCAGTCGCGATCACGGCGTCACCCACATGGCCGCGATCTGCGCGATCTGCAAGAGCCAGTTCGCCAAGGTCCTCCCGGCCTATGAGTTCCCGATGGACATGATCGTCAGCGTGCACCAGCTGGTCGGCGACGCCATCCAGCTTGGCACCAAGGAATAGTTCGCAGAGGAGATTTTCGATGGCCGTAACTGGCGAGCAGCTCAAGACGGAAACCGCGCAGACCTTTCGCCGCTACAAGGACGGCGAGACCGAGTGGCGCTCACTGGCCGACAAGATCTTTCAGGCCGGCTGGTCACACAAGTGCCCGACCTATGTGCAGCGCACCCCGCCGTGCCAGGCGAGCTGTCCGAGCGGCCACGACATCCGCGGGTGGCTCAACATCGTGCGCGGCATCGAGAAGCCGCCGCAGGGCGTCTCCTGGCAGGAGTACGCCTTCCAGCGCTACACGGCCGCCAACCCCTTCCCTTCGATCATGGGGCGGGTCTGCCCGGCGCCCTGCGAGGACGGCTGCAATCGCAACGAGGTCGAGGACAAGGTCGGGATCAACTCGGTCGAGCAGTTCATCGGCGACTACGCCCTCGAGCACGGCTTCCGCTTCGCCCCGGCCGCCACGGACAGCGGCAAGCGAGTGGCCATCGTGGGCGGAGGCCCGGCGGGCCTCGCCTGCGCCCACCAGCTGCGCCTGCGCGGACACGCCTGCACCATCTTCGAGTCCGCCGGCGCATTGGGCGGGATGATCCGCTACGGCATCCCGGGCTATCGCACGCCGCGCGAGATCCTGGACGGGGAGATCGAACGCATCCTCGCCATGGGCGTCGAGGTGCGCACCGGCGTGAAGGTCGGGCGCGACGTCTCCCTGGCGGACATCGAGCGCGACTTCGATGCGGTCTTCTGGGCCGTCGGCGCGCAATCGGGCCGCGCCCTCGCGGTCCCCGGCGGCGATGCGCCGAACTGCATCACCGGCGTCGCTTTCCTCAACGCATTCAACGACGGGCGTCTCAAGCACGTTTCGGGACGGGTGGTGGTGATCGGCGGCGGCGACACCTCGATCGACGTCGCCTCCGTGGCGCGCCGGCTCGGGCACATCGAGAACGTGCACGAGAAGGACCGCACCGAGAACGTCGTGCTCGGTCAGGTCGCACACGACGTCGCCTCCACCGCCCGGCGCAGGGGCGCGGAAGTGACGCTGATCGCGCGTCGCCCGGTCGAGCACATGCACGCCGCGCGCAAGGAGATCGAGGACGCCCTGCGCGAAGGCGTGGAGATTCGCGGCGGTCTGAGCCCGGTGGAGGTCCTGGTCGGCGAGGACGGGCGTGCGCACGGCCTGAAGCTGCAGCACTGCGACGAGAAAGAGGGAAAACTCGTCTGTTATCCCGGCAACGAGGCGGAACTAGACGCGGACCTGATCGTCGCCGCCATTGGCCAGCAAGGTGACTTCGAGGGCTTCGAGGATTTCGACAACGGCCGCGGCCTGATGGATCCCGACAAGCATTTCCGCATAGCCGGGCACGAACGGCACTTCGTCGCCGGCGACATCATCCGCCCCCACCTGCTGACGACCGCGGTCGGCCAGGCGCGAATCGCCGCCGACAGCATCGACCGGTTCCTGAGCGGCGCCGACATGCCGCGGCGGCCGAAGATCGATGCCCACCATTTCAGCCTGCTGCGCAAGCTCCAGGAGCGCGGTCAGGCCGCGGAGAGCGCGGCGGCCGTGCACAACTTCGAGAACCGCGCCGCCTCCGAAGTCGTCCCCGCCGACCAGCTCTACCTCGGGCATTTTCGCGCCACGCCGCGCAACCGCCGCTCCGAGGTCACGGTCGATGCCGAGTCGGTGCTCGGCAACTTCCAGGAGCGCCTGGGTGGACTCGGCGAGGAGCAGGCGGTCGCCGAGTCCAAGCGCTGCATGGGCTGCGGGCTGTGCTTCGAATGCGACAACTGCATCGTGTTCTGCCCCCAGGACGCGGTGCACCGGGTGCGCAAGAGCGAGGCGACCATCGGCCGCTACGTCGACACCGACTACGGGCGCTGCATCGGCTGCCAGATCTGCGCCGACGTCTGTCCCTGCGGCTATATCCAGATGGGGCTCGGCGAGTAGGATTCCAGGAGGCGCCGCGGTGAACCTGCTACCCGGAACCCTGGCTATCGTCCTTACGCTCCTCGCGCTCGGCGCGGGGGCGGCCGAGCCCGGCGTGCCGCTGCCGAGGATCGCCGCCGCACCCGCCGGGCAGTGCGTCGAGGACACCGAGTTCATGCGCCGCAACCACATGACCCTGCTGCGCCACCAGCGTGACCTCACGGTGCACGAGGGGGTGCGAACCAAACGCCACAGCCTCGCCAACTGCATCGACTGCCACGTGGGCACCGAGCAGGCCAACGCGGCCTCGGGCGAGCCGCACTTCTGCGATAGCTGCCACGCCTACGCCGCGGTCAGGCCGGACTGCTTCGAGTGCCACGCCCGTTTCGCGGAGCCGGGCGCCCCGCTGAAGAGCAGCGCACGATGAGCGACGACGGCCGCACGGCATCCTCGAGCACCGACCTCGCGCGGCGCAGGCTGCTGCAGGGCGGCGTCGCCGGCGCCGGCCTGCTGACCCTGATGCCGGGCGTCGTGCTGTGGCGCGCGGCGGCGGCCAGACCCGCCGACGAGCCGGCCAGCGCGCTGCAACGCTGGGGATTGCTGATCGACAGCCGCCGCTGCCCGGACGACTGCCAGCTCTGCGTCGATGCCTGCCGCGAGGAGAACGGCTGGCACGGGCACGGCCGCCCGAGCACGGATGCGCAATGGATACGCAAGGTCCACGTGCGCGACCTGGAACAGGGCACGCGCCGGTCCCTGCCGGTGATGTGCCAGCACTGCGCCAATCCGCCATGCGTGGACGTCTGCCCGACGGGCGCCTCGTTTCGGCGCGTTGACGGCATCGTGCTGGTCGACAAGCACATCTGCATTGGCTGCCGCTACTGCATGATGGCCTGTCCGTACAAGGCCCGCTCCTTCATCCACGAGACCGTGACCGGGCAAAAGACGCACGCGCCGCGCGGCAAGGGCACGGTCGAATCCTGCACCCTGTGCGTGCACCGCGTCGATCGCGGAATCGAGCCGGCCTGCGTGGAGGCGTGCCAGCGTGCAGGTCACGAAGTGATGGTCTTCGGCGACCTGGCCGATCCCGAGAGCCGCATCAGCCGCCGACTCCGCGAGCTAGGCGCGAGCGCCATACGCGCCGATCTGGGCACGCGCCCCGGCGTCCTCTACCAGGGTCTCTGAGCGGGAGCGCGGCACGCATGGCCAAGACCGAACTACGCGCGATCCAGGGTTCGAGCAGCGGCTACTATGCCTTGCTCGGCCTGCTCGGCCTGGTCCTCGCCATCGGCCTCGCAAGCGCCTGGTACATGGAGCACGAGGGTCACTACGTGACCGGCATGAGCAACCAGATCGTGTGGGGCATGCCGCACGTGTTCGCGGTGTTTCTCATCCTGGCGGCTTCCGGCGCGCTCAATGTCGCCTCCCTGAGCTCGGTCTTCGGCAAGGCCGAGTACAAGCCCCTGGCGCCGCTATCCGGCCTGCTCGCCATCACCCTGCTGATCGGCGGCCTGGCGGTACTGGTGCTCGACCTCGGGCGCCCGGATCGGCTGATCGTCGCCATGACCCGCTACAACTTCAAGTCGATCTTCACCTGGAACGTGTTCCTGTACGTGGGCTTCGTCGCGCTGGTGGCCGTGTACCTGTGGTTCCTGCTCGAGCAGCGGATGAACCGCTACGGCGCGCGCGTCGGTGTGGCGGCTTTCGTCTGGCGCCTGGTCCTGACCACGGGCACCGGCTCCATCTTCGGCTTCCTGGTCGCGCGGCAGGCCTACGACGCCGCCATCATGGCACCGCTGTTCGTGGCCATGTCGCTGTCGTACGGCGGCGCGGCCTTTGTGCTCGCATGGCTGGCCGGCCTGCGCGGCGCCGGGCGCGCGCTCGACACAGCGCTGCTTGGGCGCCTCGCGCGCCTGCTCGGCATGTTCGTGGCCGCGGTGCTGTACCTGACTGCGGTGCAGCACCTGACCAATCTCTATGCCGCGGAACACGGCGGCGTGGAGCGTTTCATACTTTGGGAGGGCGGCTCGATCTCGGTACTCTTCTGGCTCGGCCAGGTCGTGGCGGGGGGCATCGCACCGCTGGCGCTGCTGCTGCACTCGGGCACCTCCGCTCGGAGCGGCTGGGTCGCCGTCGCCAGCGCGCTGGTGGTGCTCGGCGGGCTGGCCCAGCTCTACGTGATCATCATCGGCGGCCAGCTCTACCCGCTGATCCTCTTCCCTGGCCTGGAGGAGACCAGCAGCTTCGGCGACGGGACCATCGCCCGCTACGCGGCGAGCGCGCCGGAGCTGGGCCTCGGACTGGGGGGCGTGGCGCTGGCCCTGGCGGGCTTCGTGCTGGCGATCAAGCTGCTGCCGATCCTGCCCGAGCGCGTCACCGTCGGCGCGCCGGACGCGAGCCCCGACTGAGGGCTCGACCCCGCGCGCGCCAAAGGACCCGGGCTACACCCCGCCACGGCGCACTCAGCGGACTTCAGGCATACGCGTCGCGCACCGCAACTCCAGCATGCGACCGCTCTACGTCTCCGCAACCCGCCAGACCTCGGGCAAGACCGCGGTCAGCATCGGGCTGTGCGCCGCGCTCACGGCGCGCGGGATCCCGGTGCAGGCCTTCAAGAAGGGCCCCGACTACATCGACCCCCTGTGGCTGGCGCGCGCCAGCGCCCGGCCCTGTTTCAACCTCGACTTCAGGACCATGGGGCGCGAGGAGATCCTCGGCTATCTGCGGCAGCGGGGTAGCGATGCCGGCCTGTGCCTCGTCGAGGGCAACAAGGGGCTGCACGACGGCGTGGATCCCGGCGGCGGCGACAGCAACGCGGCGCTGGCGAAGCTGCTCGACGCCGAGGTCGTGCTGGTCGTCGACGCCCAGGGCATGACCCGCGGGGTCGCTCCGCTGGTGCTGGGTCAGAGCGCCTTCGACGCCGAGGTCCGGTTTCGCGGCGTCATACTCAACAATGTGCGGGGCGCGCGCCACGAGTCCAAGCTGCGTGCCGCCCTCGAGCGCTACACCGACCTCGAGGTACTCGGCGCCATTCCGCGCGACCCGCGCATGAGGCTGGACATGCGCCACCTCGGCCTGGTGCCCTGCACCGAGCAACCCGATGCCGATCGGCTGATCGCCGGACTGGCGCAGTGCCTGGAGGCGAACGTCGCGATCGATGCGTTACTGCCCGCGCGCCCGCCGGTGAGTGCCCGGCGACCTGCGGCCACCGCCGCGAACGCGCGCGAGCCGGACCTGCGCATCGCGATCGCCCGCGACCCGGCCTTCGGCTTCTACTACCCCGACGATCTGGAGATGCTCGAGCGCGAAGGCGCACGGCTGCTCTCCTTCGACACGCTGCGCGATCGCGCGCTGCCGCGCGCCGATGCACTGTTCATCGGCGGCGGGTTTCCGGAGCGGCACCTCGCGGCGCTGGAGGCCAACGAGCCGCTGCGTGGCGAAATCCGCCGCGCGATCGACTCCGGCATGCCGGCCTACGCCGAGTGCGGCGGGCTGATGTACCTCACCCGGTCGATCGAATGGAAGGGCGAGCGGCGTGTGATGGTTGGCGCGATAGACGCCGAGACGCGCGTCCACCCGCACCCGGTGGGCAGGGGCTATACGCATCTCGCGGCGACCTCGGAACACCCCTGGGGCGGGCACGCTAGCTCGCCCGAGCCGTTCCATGCGCACGAGTTCCACTACTCGGAGCTCGCGGGCCTGCCACGCGAGACGCGTTTCGGCTTTCGCGTACTGCGCGGCGCCGGGGTGGACGGCGAGCACGACGGCATCGTGGTGAACAACGTGCTCGCCTGCTACTGCCACCAGCGCGCGGTCGGGACACGCAACTGGGCGCGCGATTTCGTCGCCTTCATCCGCGCGCGGCGTGGGCGATGAGGCGCGCGAAAGTGGCCTCGAAGACGATGGGTTATACTGCGAGGTCGTAGGGCGATCATAGGCAGCGCGCAGCACTTGGCAACGGTATTCGATTCTCCCCCGCAGGCCACAGCCGCGAACGGCAGCGCGACGACCCGGCAGGAGGTGGTCGCATCGCGCGATGCTTCCGGTCGCGTGCCGCGCGCCACCCCGCGACGAATGTTCATGGCCCTCGCCGCGCTGCTGGCGCTGGCAGCGGGCGCGCTAACGCTCGCAGCGCTGAGCGGACCCGTTGCGCCGCTCGCGCTGGGCGTGCTGGGCGCGGCCCTGGCCGGGCTCGCCGTCACGCTGACGATGCTCTACGGGCGGCTGCGTTCGGTGCACGAGGAGGCATCCGCCGGCGCGGCGCGGCCGACACCGGTGCTGAACATCCCCGGCCCCTGCCCCTCGGAAGCGAGCCTGGAGCGCGATCGCTCAAAGGGATCCCACACAGGAAATGCGGCCAACTCAGGCGGCAATTCCCCCGGGTCGCGCACCGCGAGCGCGGAATCCGCGGAGCGGCTGGCGCAAAAGACCCGCTCGCTGCAGATCCTCTACGACGTCGCCGCCAGCGTGAACACGGCGCGCGACCTGGACGATCTGCTCACCCGCTTTCTCTACACCTTGATCGAACTGGTCGATGCGCGCGCCGGCGTGGTGCGCCTGCTAACGCCCGACCAGTGCCTGCGGCTGGTCGCCAGCGTCGGGGTTCCCGAGGACGTGCGCGAGCGCGAGATGCTGGTTCCGGTCGACGAGTGCATGTGCGGCGCCGCCGTGCAGGGTGACGACCTGGTGATCGACCGCGACCAGACGGCCTGTCGCGCGTATCTGGGCGGCCCGCTGCGCCGCGAGTGCGTCTCCACCATCATCGCCGTGCCGCTGCAGTACCGCGACAGCAAGCTCGGGCTCTACAACCTGTTCCTCGACCAGGAGGTCATGCTCAGCGAGGACCTGAAGGAGCTACTGGTCAGCATCGGCCGCCATCTCGGCATGGCCATCGAGAAGGCCCAGCTCGACGAGAAGGCCCAGCGCCTCTCGATCGTGCAGGAGCGCACCATGCTCGCGCACGAGCTGCACGACTCGGTGGCGCAGACCATCGCCAGCCTGCGTTACCGGGTCCGCGCGCTGCAGGAGATTCTCCCCGAGAACGACAGCCCGGTGGCCGCGAGAGAGCTGAAGCAGATCCGGGCGTCTCTCGACGAGGCGCACATGGAGCTGCGGCAGCTGATGGTGCATTACCGCGCCCCGATGGACGAGCGCGGCCTGTTGCCGGCGATCGAGGACCTGATGGAGCGGTTTCGCCGCGAGACCGATGTCGCGCTCTACGTCCAGAAGGAGTGCGGTGGCTCGAACCTGCCCCCGCTGCTCGAGATGCAGGTGCTGCGCATCATCCAGGAAGCCCTGGCCAACGTTCGCAAGCACAGCGGGGCCAAGGCGGTGCGCGTGCTGATGCGCTGCGAGGACGGAGAGTTCTATCGCGTGCTGATCGAGGACGACGGGGTAGGATTCGGCGATGTCGGCCCCGTGGGCAACCCCGGCGAGCACATGGGTCTCGGCATCATGCGCGAGCGGGCCAAGCGCCTGCGGGGCGAGCTGCGGATCGAGAGCGAGCCCGGCGAGGGCACCCGGGTGGAGCTGACCTTCCGCCACCGCGCCACCCCTTCCACACCGGATTCACAGAGCGAGCTTTGCGAGATTCATGAGAGTTCTGATCATTGACGACCACGCCCTGTTTCGCGTCGGCCTGCAGGAGCTTCTTGAGCGGCGCGGAATCGAGGTCTGCGGCGCCATCGGCGAGGCCGAGGACGGCGTGCACCAGGCGATGGAGCTCAAGCCGGACATCGTGCTGCTCGACCTGAGGATGCCAAACATGGACGGCATATCGGTGCTGCGGGCGCTGCGCCAGCAGGGGCTCAACATGCCGATCGCCATGCTGACCACCAGCAGCGACGAGAAGGATCTGGTCGAGTCGCTGCGCTCGGGTGCCCAGGGCTACCTGATCAAGGACATGGAGCCCGACGAGGTGATCGACGCGCTGCACGACATCGTGCGCGGTCACACCTTCGTCGCGCCGGGACTGACCGGTGTGCTGGCGGATGCGGTCCGCTCCAACCCGCGCGAGGTGCCGGCCGACGTCAGCCCCTTCGCCGAGCTCACGCCGCGCGAGGCCGAGATCCTCTGTCACCTGGCCGAAGGCCAGAGCAACAAGGTGATCGCCCGCCACCTCGGGATCTCGGACGGCACGGTGAAACTGCACGTCAAGGCAATCCTGCGCAAACTCGACGTGCATTCGCGAGTGGAGGCCGCGGTCATGGCGGTCCAGGAAGGCTTCACGCGCAAGCCGCTCGGCGGCGAGTGAGCCGCCGCCCGCCCCTCGTAGCCGCTGCCGCTCAGTTCGCCAGCAGGTAGGACTTCGATTCGACGAACACCTCGACCAGGCCCTGGTCGAGCTTCCCCGCCGCGACCTCCTGGCGCAGGATGTCCAGCGCGCTGTCCGCGGGTATGCCCCGCTTGTACGGCCGGTCGCCGGCGGTCAGCGCGTCGTAGATGTCGGCGATGGTCATGATCTTCGACTGCACCGGAATGTCCGTGGCCGACAGCCCGCGAGGGTAGCCCTTGCCATCGAGCTTCTCGTGGTGCGCGTAGGCGATATCCGGCACCGCGGCCAGGGGACCGCTCCACGGGATCAGGCTCAGAAATGCGTAGGTGTGGCTGACGTGCGACTCGATCTGCAGGCGCTCGTCGGGACTCAGGCTGCCCTGCGCGGAGAGCAGGTCGGAGAACTCGAAATCGTGCAGCAGCTCGCGCTCCTCGCCATCCTCGCCGGGAAAGACGTAGCCGCGCACCGCCTCCAGGGCCTCCGGCACGCCGGCCATCTCCACGGTCGGCTCGCTGGCCGCCAGTATGGCCTGCATGAACTCCTCGAGCCGCCGGCGCTCCTCCACCAGCGCCTCCTCGGTGGCCCGGCGCAACTCGACCAGCTCGCCGTCGCTCAGGTTGCCTTGCTCGTGCAGCTGGATGAGCTTGCGATAGGCGCGGCGTTCCTGGCTCGCCCGGGCATAGCGAAACCGCTCCTGGATCAGGTCGAGCTGGTGCGGGTAGAGCTTCTTCGGCTTGGTCAGCACGTGCTCGCGCACGCCGACCTTGCCGAAATCGTGCAACAGCGCAGCGTAGCGGATCTCGCGCATCTGCTCGGGGGTGAAGCTCACCTTCTTCAGCCCGCCCTGATCGCAGCGATCGACCGCGCCCGCCAGCCGCTCAGTGAAGTCCGCCACCCGGAAGGAATGACCCGCGGTGACCGGGTCTCGCGATTCAATGGCCTGCACGGATGCGCGGATGAAGCTCTCGAAGATCTCCTCGATGTCCGCATAGAGCTGGGCGTTGCGCACCGCGATCGCCGCCTGGGCGCAGATCCCGGCCAGGATCTCGACATCGTCCTGCTCGAAGGCCTTGGGGTCGTTGCTCGAATCGACCTGGATCAAGCCCAGGACATCACCCTCGACCAGCAGGGGCGCGCACATGATGCTGCGGATCGACAGATCGATGATCGAGTCACGCTGGCTGAAGCGCTCGTCGCCGAGGGTGTCGATTGACAGGATGGCCTGCTTGCGCGCAACGACCTGATCGATAATGGTGCGCGAGATGGCGACCGCGGCGATCTTCTCCCCGACCCCGTCGCGGGCCTTGGCCGCGACCGGCACCAGCTCCTCGCCCTCGCGCGCGCGCAGCAACACGAAGGCGCGCTCGGCGCTGGGGAAGATGTCGAAGATGTACTCCATCATCTTCTGCATCAGCTTCTCGCGGTCCGAGATCGCACCGAGCGCGACGCTGACCTGCGCCATCGCCTGCAGGCGTCTCAGGGCGCCCGCCATCGCCTTGCTCCCGCGCGGCTTGGCGCCGCTCAGGCGCGCGAAGGCACTCTGCGAGGCGTCCAGGATCACGCTGAGCTCGCCCTGCCCGGCCTCGTCGACCTGGAGGCTCGCCGCCGGCTGGATCCCGGGGCGCGCGAAGGCGCCGACCGAAGAGTGCCGCCCCAGGCTGCTGGTGGCGGCGTCGCTGAGGCGAAAGACCAGAAGGGTGGAGCAGACGCGGATCTCGTCGCCGTCCTCGAGCGCTCGCGGCGTGGCGGAGTTCAGCAGCTCGTCGCCGACCGAGGTGCCGTTGGTGGAGCCGAGATCCTCGATCGAATAGCCCTGCTCGGAGCGCCGGATTACGGCGTGCCGACGGCTCACCTGGGGATCGGGCAGCGGCAGGAAGTGGCCGGGTTCCAACCCCTCGGGGCAGCGCCCGAGAAAGGTCTCGTCCTTAAGCCTGAAGATCCTGCCGGCGTCGTGGCCTTCGCGAATCTGTAGCGTGGCCATGTGTTCGGGCGACCTCCCCCGCAGCGAACCGCGGTCACTATAACAACATATCCAAATATTCCGCCATTAAGAACGGATTCTTGCATGCGGCCCCGATCGTCCGGACGGCCTCGGCGCGCGCTCGCGCCTCGCTCAACTGGTTCGCCTTTTCGCCGCTATGATAAAGTACGCGCGGGGCGCAACGTACGGCCCGGGGGGCGCGGCACGAGCGGATCGTCGAGGGTGGCAGCGCAGTTCGGGCTCGCCGCCGGGGGTCGGTCCGTGGTGCACGGGGGACCGCGAGGGCAGGCCCTGTCACTCGCGGACCGCCGGGCGGTTGCCGTGCGCCTTAAGGCTTCAGTTCGACGTGGAGATCGCGGGCCTGGAGTCGCCGAATGCCTCATCAGGAGGATGCCATGGGTTCGGAAAACCTCGTCGTCCCGAAGCAGCTCTCGGAGGT
>JBFKOE010000009.1:0-19917 GCA_041629015.1 Gammaproteobacteria bacterium | reverse complement strand
TCGAGCGGGTACCGCTGTACCTCAGCAGCGCGGCGGTGTGGAATGCGCTGGGTTCGCTGCTGCCCGAGGGTGGCCGCGGACGGGTGCTGGATCTCGGCTGCGGGCCGGGCGGCGGCCTGGCGCGGCTGGCCCGCGACGCGCCCGGGTTCACCGTCGAAGGGGTCGAGACCAGCCCCATTCCCTGGCTGATCGCGCGCTGGCGCACGCGGCGGCTGGCGAACTCCAGGGTGCGCTTTCAGAACCTGTGGTCGCGGGATCTGGGCGGCTACGATTTGGTGTACGCCTACCTGTCGCCGGCCCCCATGGCGCGCCTGTGGGCGAAGGCCCGGGCCGAGATGCGGCCCGGCAGCCTGCTGGTGAGCAACGGCTTCCGCGTGCCTGGTGTCCGGCCGTGGCGGGTCCTCGATCTGGCCGATGGCCGCGGCACGCGGCTGTACCTGTGGCGCATGTGAGGCGTCCCGGAGCAGCCCGTGTCCGAGCACCTCAACACCTGGGTCAAGCGGATATCGGCGGCGCCGCTGCCGGTGCTCGGCGCGAGCGCCGCGGCGCTGCGCAAGATCGCCATCAGCGGCAACTACAACGGCAGCGACCTGACGCGCAGCCTCGCCCATGATCCGCTGATTTGCCTGCAGCTGCTGCGGCTGGTGAATCGGCGTTTCGAGGACGGCCGCGTTGCCACCCTCGAGCACGCCGCGGTCATGGTCGGCGAGGGCCAGCTGCGCGAGCTCGCCTCCGGGCTGGGCGCGCTCGAGGACAAGTTGCCCGAGCCCGTGCGCGAGCCCCTGCTGCAGTTCATCCGCGTCGCCTTTCACGTCGCCTACCTGGCGCGCGATTTCACCAGGCGCAACCGCGACCACCGCTACGACGAGGCCTACTACGCCGGCTTGCTGCACGGGCTGGGCGAGCTGGTGATGCGGGTGGTCGCGCCGGCGCAGATACCCGCCATCGTGCGCCTCGCGCAGCGCAAGGGGATCGGGCGCAACCAGGCCGCGCGCGAGCTGCTGGGCTTCGATTTCCACGAGCTCTCGCGCGCCCTGGCCGCAGCCTGGAACCTGCCGGTACTGCTGCGCGCCGCGCTCGACAGCGAGCACTTCCAGGACAAGCGCGCGCAGCTGGTCGATGTCTCGACCGGGATCGTGCAGGGCGGCGCGGCGCTGCTCGAGCCGCAGACCACCAGCCCGGTGATCGAGCGCCTCGGTGAGATCCTCAACGTCAGCTCCGCCACCGCGAAGGCGATTGCCTTTCGCGCCAACGCGGCGGCGGTTCGGGAGCTTCTGGATCGCCTGCCGGGACCGAGCAACGAGGAGCTGGTCGAACTCTACCCGCCGCTGCCCAGCGACGGCTTCGAGGTCGAGGAGCGCGCGGCCTCCGGCGAGCGCCGGCCCGAGGCGCTGCGCCGTCTTGCGGAAGTGTTCGCCAGCAGCGAAGGCGACCGCTTGACGCCCAACAAGGCGCTGGAGATGTTCACCGCCGCGATGCGCGAGGGGCTCGGCCTGGATCGGGTGCTGTTCGCCCTGCTGGCCGCCGATCACAGTCTGCTGCAGGGCCGCTTCTTCCGCGGCATCGACCCGAACTCGGAGCTGCACGGCTTCGAGTTCCAGCGCGACGGCGACAGCCTGTTCGCGAAAATGCTCGACAAGCCGACCGCGATCTGGGTGAACGCCGGCAACCGGGCACGGCTCGGGAGCCTGCTGACCGAGCACGTCCGGCGGGTGCTGCGCGCCGAGGAGTTCGTCGCCTACTCGGTGTTCATCCGCGGCCGACCCGTGGGGCTGTGCTACGCCGATCGGGCGCCCAGCCGCAGGCCGATCCTGCACGCCGAGTACGAGGAGTTCAAGCGCCAGTGCCAGCTGGTGAGCGAGCGGCTCGCGGGCCTGCTCGGCAAGGCGCCGCGCAAGCCACCTTCCGCCTGAGCCAGGGCGCGCGGCTCACAGAGAGCGCAGGGCATCGTTGAGTCGTTGCTCGAAGAGCTTCTTGAAGTTCAGGTAGTGCACGGTCTGGCGCTGGGGCTCGCCGGCGCTGCTGTAGGCCATGCCGGAGAGTTCGATGTCGGTGATGTAGATCGGGTAGCGCGCCCGGCTGTGCCGCTGCCCGACCACGTAGCGCGCGACCTCCATGAACAGCTCCTCGCCGTACTGCAGCGAGGTGAACTCGCGCTCCTTGCAGTAGACCTTGTATTGCGCCTGCTCGCCGGACACCTCCTCGACAATGACCTGCACGCCCAGGAACTCGATTGGCGGCCCGAGCGCGGCCGGCTCCACGCCCTTGACCAGGAACTGCTGCGTGCCCTCGCGGACGAGCTCGTAGTACTCGGTGCGCGGTGCGCCCGTGCCCTCGCGCGCGTCATCGCCCATCAGGCTCAGGCGCCGGCGGACGCTGTCGACGAACAGCTGCAGCTGGTTGAGCAGGGTCGCGCTGTCGAAGAACTCCGTGCTCTGGTGGAACAGCGAGCCGCGCTCGTCGGCGACGTAGATCTCCGCGGTGGTGCCCGCGCGCTGGAAGAACACCTGCACCAGGCCCTCGCGCTCGTGCTCAAGGATCAGCGGCAGCGGCGTCTCCTGCAGGGCCCGCAGGTCGACGAAGGTCGGGCAGTGCGAGGGCTGGGCCTGCCCGAGCAGCTCGCGCAACTCCTCGAGGTTCTCGGCGCGCCGGTAATGAAACAGGTCGTTCTCCAGGCGCAGCAGGAAATAGCGGTCGCCGGCCTGGAAGAGGTAGCGCGTGGTCTCCACCCGCCGCTCGCGGTAGTAGCAGTGGATGATGTCCCCGAACAGCTCCTCGATGCGCTGCGCGATCGAGGCGCCGCGCGGGTGCGAGAAGCTGAAGGCACGCGGTACCGGCGGGGTCGTGCCACGCGACGGCGGCATCCACTTGAGGTACTGGCAGATGCACGCCAGCAGCCCGCCCAGGCCCTCGAAACGGAACGTCAGGACCTCTTGCCAGCTGGTGTTGAGGAGCAGGTCGAAGGTCAGCGCCAGGTTCTTGCGCGCGCCGCCGAAGTTCAGCGCGTCGGTGCGATCGCTCACCAGGTGGCGGCCCTGGCGGGTCAGCTCGGCCATGGGGTCGACGCCGATGTTGACGAACACCGCGGCGCTGGTGACCCGGGCCGGCTCGCCGAGCTCCTCCATGCCCGGGCGGTAAGTCTTGCCGCCGGGGAAGATGCGCTCGAGCGCGGCGGCGATTTCGCGCAACTCCTTGAGGCTGAGCTCGTTGCCGCGGGTCTGCAGGTAGAGGCGGGTCGAGGGGTTCATCAGGCCGTTGAAGTGGCACCAGGCGAGCAGCTCGAGCACGCTGCGCGCGCGGCGCAGCGGCGTGCTGCGCAGCGCGTCGTTGCGCCCCACCTTGCCACGGTAGAGGATCCAGCCGGCCTGCTCGCCGGGGCTGCTGGTCTCGTGGATGCTGATCTCGGTCTCGAGCAGGCTGCGCGAGATGCCGGGGTTGATCAGGTCGACCTTGCCGGCCTTGCGATCGAAGGCCGCGTAGAGCTTGCGGCCGAGCAGGTTGAGGTCCTCGGGGCGGATCTGGGCCTCGGCCGCCCTGACCTCGGCGTAGTCCGCCAGCAGCCGATAGCTGTAGGTGAGCTCGTTGACCAGCGCGCGGCGCTCGTCGAGCACGCGGTGGATCTTCCACTCGGGGCGTGAGTCGAGCATGGTGAGGTGCGCCTCGTCCCAGTGCCAGCGGTCGGCCAGGGCGGCCATGGCGTCGCGGCGCCAGTCGTTGCGCCGCCGCCGCGCCGGGCGGCTCAGCTCCTGGCCCACCTTGTAGTAGAGGCAGCGGCGTGCGAGTTCGAGGCGGTCCATGTGGCCGCGCGCGATCAGGTACTCCTCGACCTTGTTGCACATCAGGACGTAGGGGTCGATCTCGTCGAGCTGCAGGTCGCCGCCGTAGACCAGGTCCTTGTAGCGCTGGCTGAGGGTGTCGCTGTCGCTCGAGCCGTCGGCGTAGGCTTCAAGCAGCTGGATCTTGAGCACCGACTTGTAAGGCGAATCGATGCCCTTGTAGATCTGCCACAGCGCCGCGCTGAGGAATTCCCCGGGCGGGATCTCGGTGACCGGGCCGAAGTCGATGTACTCCTCGCGCTTGAGCAGCCGCTTGCCCGTCAGCCGCCGCACGAACTGCTCGTAGCGCTGTTCCTCGGCCGCCGGCACCATCCACCACAGCAGCGGCTTGCCCGCGACCAGGATGCCGGTGCGATAGAACTCGTCGCGCAGCAGGTTGTGCTGGGCGCTGCCGCTGCCGTCCAGCGTGAGCGCCTCGCTCTCGCCACCGCGGAACCGCTCCGCGTCCATCAGGAAGAAATGCAGCTCGAGTTCCAGGCTCGCACCCCAGCGCCGCAGCTCCTCGGCCTTGCCCCGAAGCCGCGCCACCTGCTCGCGCCCCAGGCCGGGCCGGTGGCAGAGCCAGATGTCGAAATCGCTGCGATCCGTGTAGGCGACCGTGCCGGTCGAGCCGATGAAGAACAGCGACTCGATCTCGTACTTGCGCAGCGCCCGGCGGGTGAAGCTGAAGGCCTTGTCGAGCTTGCGCGCACCGTCCACGGCCGACTTGGGCGGCGAGTAGTCGGAGATCCCGAAGGGGACATCGTCGCCGGCATAGCCCGGCAGGTGCTCGTCGTTGAGGTGAAAGACCAGGGGCAGCAGCTCGAGGAACACCCGCTGCTTGGGCCGCAGGGTCTCCTGCACGCGCCGCAGCCGGTCGCGGTTGACCACCAGGAAGCGACGCCGAATGTCGTTCAGCGCCTTTTGGCTGGGCAATTCCTCGGCGATGGGATCGATTGCTGCCATCGATTACTGTGTTTCAGCCGGCCACCGCCGCGGTCGCGGTCACGGGTGCGGCCTTGGCCTGCGGCGAAGATTTACTACAATGCCTGCAACCAGCACGGCCGCGGCTCAACCCGCCGCCGAGCGCGTAACGGAGATCGCAGCCCATGCCCGATCGTATTCACGCGCCCCAGGTGGGCGCCCCGGATCCGGAACACGACACCTCGCCCATCATAGAGGAGACCGACGAGGAGTTCGACGTGGCCGGCCAGGAGCTCGGCGAATCGCCGGTGTGCCATTTCAACGGGGCCGCCTACGAGCACGGGCAGTACGTTTGCAGCGGCTCGGAGCTGCTGCGCTGCGAGCGCGGTGCGTGGCTGCGCTGCGGTTCCTGCGACCCGGATCATCCCGAGTAGCGACAATTGCGCGCGCCGCGCGACGGACTCAGTCGCCGTCGGCGAACTCCTCGGGCTCCTCCTGCCCTTTCGTGGTCAGCCACTGGCGGGCGCGCTCGATCGCCGAGCACACCTGCTTCGGCGCGGTGCCCCCGAGGTGATCGCGCGCGGCGATCGAGCCCTCCAGGCTGAGCACTTCGAAGACGTCCTCGTCGATCCGGTCGCTGAACTCGCGTAGCTCCTCGAGCCGCATCTGCGCCAGGTCGCGCCCGTTCTCAACGCCGTGACGCACGGCCCTGCCGACCACCTCGTGGGCGTCGCGAAATGCCAGTCCCTTGCGCACCAGATAATCGGCGAGATCGGTTGCCGTGGCGAAGCCCCTGCGCGCGGCCTCGCGCATGTTGTCGCGCTTGACCTTGATGCTGGGCATCATGTCGGCGAAGGCGCGCAGCGAGTCGCGCACCGTGTCGCTGGCGTCGAACAGCGGCTCCTTGTCTTCCTGGTTGTCCTTGTTGTAGGCGAGCGGCTGGGCCTTCATGAGGGTCAGCAGCGTGACCAGGTGGCCGGTGACGCGAGCGCTCTTTCCGCGTACCAGCTCGGGCACGTCGGGGTTCTTCTTCTGCGGCATGATCGAGGAGCCGGTGCAGAACCTGTCGGGCAGCTCGACGAAATCGAACTGCGGGCTCGACCAGATCACCAGCTCCTCGGCAAAGCGCGACAGGTGCATCGTCAGCAGCGCGGCGCAGGATGCGAACTCGATGGCGAAGTCGCGATCGCTGACCGCGTCGAGCGAATTTTCGCACGGCCGCTCGAAGCCGAGCTCGCGCGCGGTGAATTCGCGATCGATGGGAAAGCTCGTGCCGGCGAGCGCGGCCGCCCCCAGAGGCATCACGTTGACGCGCTTGCGGCAATCGGCGAGGCGCTCGCGATCGCGCCGCAGCATCTCGAACCAGGCCATCAGGTGGTGGCCAAAGGTCACGGGCTGCGCGACCTGCAGGTGGGTGAATCCCGGCAGGATGGTCTGCGCCTCGCGGTCGGCGAGCTCGAGCAGCGCGCGTTGCAGGCGACCGACCTCGCGGTCGATAGCGTCGATCTCGTCGCGCAACCACAGGCGGATGTCGGTGGCGACCTGGTCGTTGCGCGAGCGCCCCGTGTGCAGGCGCTTGCCGGCCTCGCCGATGCGATCGGTGAGTCGCGCCTCGACGTTCATGTGCACGTCCTCGAGCGCCGGCGACCAGGCGAAGTCCCCGCTCTCGATCTGGCGCAGGATGTCCTCCAGTCCAGCGACGATCTTGCGGGTGTCCTCGGCGCTCAACACGCCGACGTGCTCGAGCATTCGCGCGTGGGCGACCGAGCCGAGGATATCGTGGCGATAAAGGCGCCGGTCGAACTCCACCGAGGCAGTGAAGGACTCGACGAAGGCGTCGGTGTCCTCGGTGAAGCGCCCGCCCCAGGGCTTGTCTCCGCTGCTGCTCATGGCGTGATCGGCTCGCGCAGAAATGAGTGCGCCGCAGTATAGCAGGAGCGCCCCGCGGCCACGGGTGCGGCGACGATTGTTTGCCGCATCCATCTCAGGCAGACTCGGACCCGGAATCTCGAGCGCACGCGCACGCCGGAACGCACATGCAAACAGCCGCGGAAAGTCCGCTGAGCGAGCTCTTCCTCCCCGATTTCTGCGCCATGCGCGCGGTGTTCGGCGTGGTGGTGATCGCGCAGCTTCTCGCCTTTGTCCTGGTCCTGGCCGGGCGGGGCGATTTCGCCGACCCGTGGCTGGGGCTCAGCCTGGTGTCTTTGTTCGTGCAGTGGGTGGCGCTCACCAGCGCGGCGTTGCTGTGCCTGCTGCGCCGGCGGCTCGCGGTGGCGGGCAATCGCGCCGCCGCGGCGCTGAGCTACGGAATGCTGCTCGCGGTCACTGCGCTGATCAGCGAAATCGCCTATCGCTTGTTCATGCCGGATCAGGCCGGTGACCCGCACACGCTGGGCGGCCACGCCGAGTTCGTGTTTCGCAACCTCGCCATCGTGGCGATCGTCGCCGCGCTGGTGCTGCGCTACTTTTACGTGCAGTTTCAGTGGAAGCGCAATCTCGAGGCCGAGTCTGAGTCCCGACTCGAGGCCCTGCAGGCGCGCATCCGTCCCCACTTCCTGTTCAACAGCATGAACACCATCGCCAGCCTGACCCGCAGCGACCCGGCCCTGGCGGAGCAGGTGGTCGAGGATCTCGCCGACCTGTTCCGGGTAACGCTTGCCGAGGTCCGCCGCCTGGTCGCGCTGCAGGACGAGATCGAGCACGTGCGCCGCTACCTGAACATCGAGAAGCTGCGCCTCGGCGAGCGCCTCGGCGTCGACTGGGCCTTGCAGGACCCGCCGCCGGCGCTGCACCTTCCGGCGCTGACCCTGCAGCCGCTGCTGGAGAATGCGATCTATCACGGCATCGAGCCGCTGCCCGCCGGCGGCACCATCCGCGTCGAGGGCCGAGCGCACGAGGGCGAGTACCGCATCGCCATCAGCAACCCGCGCCCGCGCGGTTCCGCCGAGGCCACGCGCGGCAGCCGCATGGCCCTGGACAACGTGCGCCAGCGTCTGGCGGCCGCCTTCGGTGGCGTCGATCGCATGCGCGTGGAGGAGGGAGACGATCAGTTCAAGGTCGAGCTGCGCGTGCCGCTGGAGGGCTCGGCGTGAAGGTGCTGATCGTCGACGACGAATCCCTCGCCCGCGCGCGGCTGAGGTCGATCGTCGCGGACCTGGCCGACTGCGAGCCGGTCGGCGAGGCCGCCAACGGCCGCGAGGCGCTGCAGCTGAGCGCGAGGCTGGAACCGGACGTGGTCCTGCTCGACATCCGCATGCCGGAGATGGACGGGCTGGAGGCGGCCCGCCACCTCGCCCGCCTGGAGCAGCCGCCGGCGGTGGTGTTCACGACCGCCTACGGTGACCATGCCCTGGCCGCCTTCGAGGCCCAGGCGGTCGACTACCTGCTCAAGCCGATACGCCGCGAGCGGCTGCAGCAGGCGCTCGCCCGGGCGCGGCGTCTCACCCGCGCCCAGCTTCAGGCCCTCGAGGCCCAGGCACCCATGGCCCGGGCGCGCACCCATCTGTGCGCGCGCTATCGCGGCGAGCTGCAACTGGTGGCGATGGACGACGTCATCTACTTCCAGGCCGACCACAAGTACGTCACCGCGCGTCACCGCGATGGCGAGCTGCTGATCGAGGACTCGCTGAAAGCGCTGGAGGAGGAGTTCGGCGAGCGTTTCCTGCGCGTTCACCGCAACGCGCTGGTGGCGCGCGACTGCATCGCCGGGCTCGACAGCGAGGGTGGCGGGCGCGGCCAGGTGCGCCTGCGCGGCTGCGAGGAGAAGCTCGAGGTCAGCCGTCGCCACCTGCCCGGGCTGCGGCGCAAGCTGCGCAACCTGCGCTAGGCGCCGTGCCGGCGCCGGCCGATCTCTGCTAGGATGCGCCGGTCTGCGCCCGGGGGCGGCGATGCCGCACCCGGACACGGGCACCGAGCCGCCGCCAAGCTCCCGCGCCCATCATGCCGAACGCGAACACGCTGCGCATCGCCACCCGCAAGAGCCCACTCGCCCTCTGGCAGGCCGAGCACGTGGCCGCGCGCCTGCGCGAGCTGCACTCTGGGCTCGCGGTCGAGCTGGTGGCTATGACCACCAAGGGCGACAAGATCCTCGACAGCCCCCTGGCCAAGGTCGGCGGCAAGGGCCTGTTCGTCAAGGAGCTCGAGCAGGGCCTGCTCGAGGGTCGCGCCGATATCGCGGTGCACTCCATGAAGGACGTGCCGGTGGAGTTTCCCGCCGGCCTGTTCCTGCCGGTGGTACTCGAGCGCGAGGACCCCTGCGACGCCTTCGTCGCCAACCGTTATGCGCTGCCGGAGCAGTTGCCCGCCGGCGCGCGGGTGGGGACCTCCAGTCTGCGCCGCCAGGTCCAGCTGCGGGCCGAGCGCCCCGATCTGGTGATCGTGGATCTGCGCGGCAACGTGAACACCCGGCTCGCCAAGCTCGATGCCGGTGAATACGACGCCATCATCCTGGCCTGCGCCGGGCTCAAGCGCCTCGGCTTGGGCGCGCGCATCCGCGCCAGGCTCGATCCCGCCCAGAGCCTGCCGGCGATCGGCCAGGGCGCGATCGGCATCGAGTGTCGCAGCGACGATCCCGCGGTGCAGGCCCTGATCGCGCCGCTCGATCACGCCGAGACCCACGCCCGGGTGCGGGCCGAGCGTGCCCTGAACGCCCGACTCATGGGTGGCTGCCAGGTGCCGGTCGCCGGCTTCGCGACCCTGCAGGGCGGGCAGCTGCACCTGCGCGGACTGGTCGGGCGGCCGGACGGCAGCGAGGTCCTGCGCGCAGAGGCGCGCGGCGCGATCGAGGAGGCGGAGGCGATCGGCGTCCGGGTGGCGGAGGACCTGCTCGCCCAGGGCGCGGGCCCAATCCTGCGCGCCGCGGCCCAGGACTAAGGGCCATGGCGGGCAAGGGGGCGGTCGCCCGCAGGCCCGGGATCCTGGTTACCCGCCCGGCGCACCAGGCCGACGGCCTGGTCGAGGTGCTGGAATCGCTCGGCGGCCGCGCGTTGCGCCTGCCGACCCTGGAGATCGTCGAGCCCGGCGAGCCGGGCGCGCTTGATCGGCTCATCGCTGCTTTGGACGGGTTTCAGCTGGCGCTCTTCGTCAGCCCGAACGCGGCCGAGCGCGGCGTTGCCCGAGTGCTGCGCAGTCGGCCTTGGCCGCAGCACCTTGCGGTGGGCGCGGTCGGCAAGGGCACGGCGCGGGCACTGCGCGCGGCCGGGCTGGCGGTGGAGGTGCTGCCTCGCGACGGCGCCGACAGCGAGGCCCTGCTGCGCCATCCGCGGCTGCATGAGGTGGTCGGGCAGCGGATCGTGATCTTTCGCGGCGAGGGCGGACGGGAGTTGCTCGCCGCCACCCTGCGCCGCCGTGGCGCGGAGGTCGTGTACGCCGAGGTCTACCGCCGTCGGCCGGCCGCCGGGGGCGGGCGCGAGCTCGCCGCCTGGCTGGCCGAGGGCGCGGTGGATGTGGTCAGCGCCACCAGCAGCAGCGGTCTTCAGGGGCTGGTGCGGTTGGCCGGGGCCGAGCACGCCGCCGAGCTGCATGCCTTGCCGCTGGTGGTCGTGAGCGAGCGTATGGTAGAACACGCTCGGGAGCTGGGTTTTCGTGGATCGATTCGGGTCGCGGCCGGTGCCGGGGACGAGGCGCTCGCCCGGGCGGCCCTGCAAGCGGCCCGCGACCCCAGCTGAGGCCCCCCGGAGACGGAGCGCATGAGCAACGACAACGACAAGACGGCCGGTGAGGTCCGGGGCGAGGAGGGCGGAGTCCCGGAAATTGAGGAGCACGCGCCCGCGCTCAGTGAGCCGGAGGCGCCCGCCGAATCCGAGGCCGCGACTGGCGAGCCTGCGGAGAAGGAGCCCGCGGAGAGGGAGCCCGAGGTCGAGCCCGCCCGGCCGCCGCGCCGGGGCGGTGGCGTGTGGCTCGCCCTGCTCGCGCTGCTGCTGGCCGGCGCGGTCGGGGCCGGAGGCTACTACGGCTGGCGGCTCCTCGACGAGCGGATCTCGGGCCTGGGCGCGACGCTGGGGCCGTTGCCCGAGCGCATCGCGGCCGGGGGCGAGCAGCTGAGCACGCTGCGCGCGAACCTGGACGCGCAGCGCGACGCGCTCGAGTTGCGCGACAAGGGGCTGGAGGAGTCGATCCAGGTCCTGCGCGAGCAGAGCGGGCGCGACCAGGCGGAGTGGATCCTCGCCGAGGCCGAGTATCTGATGCTGGTGGCCAATCACCGCCTGCGGCTGGAACGCGACGTCGGCTCCGCGCTCGAGGCCCTCAAGGCCGCCGACGCCAGGTTGCGGGCCACCGGCGACCCGCGGCTGCTGCCGACGCGCGAGCAGCTCGGGGCCGAGATCGCGGCGCTGGGGTCGGTGGACCAGCCGGATGTGGCCGGCCTGGCGGCGATCCTCGCGGGGCTTGCCGATCAGGTCGAGGCCCTGCCGCTCAAGGCCCAGTACGTCCCGGCCGAGCCCGCCGCGGTCCAGGCCGGGGGCGGTGAGACCGGCGGGGACTGGCGCGAGGCCGCCGGCGCCGCCTGGAGCAAGCTCAAGGGCCTGGTGACGGTGAGGCGGACCGAGGAGGCGGTGCGGCCCCTGTTGCCGCCCGAGCAGCAGTACTTCCTGCGCCAGAACCTGCGGCTGAAGATCGAGTCCGCGCGCCTGGCCTTGCTGCGCGGCGAGAGCGCGCAGCTCGGCGAGATCAGCGCCGAGGCCGCCGCCTGGATCGGGCAGTACTTCGACGCCGAGGCGCAATCCAGCCAGAACATGATCGCCGAGCTCGGACGGATCGGGGCCACCGAGCTGCGACCGGCGCTGCCCGACATCGGCGGCTCCGTGGCCGCGCTGCGTCGGTTCCGCCAGAGCAGCGACCGCTAGGGACCGGCGCGATGCGAATCCTGCTCTGGGTCGTACTCACCCTGGTGGCCGCGGGGGTGATCGCCTACCCGCTGCTGCAAGACCCCGGCTACGTGCTGCTCGGCTACGGTAAGTGGACGGTCGAGACCAGCGCCGCGGTGCTGGTGGTCGTGCTGGCGCTCGGCTTCGCCGTCCTCTACTACGCCCTGCGCGCGTTCGCCGGCGTGCGCGCGGCACCGCGCCGGCTGCGCCGCTGGCGGCAGATCAAGCGCGGCGAGCGTGCACGGCGCTACCTGTCGCAGGGCCTGGTCGAGCTGGCCGAGGGGAACTGGGTGGCGGCCGAGCGCAGCCTGCTGCGCCAGGTGGACGCGAGCGACACGGCGCTACTGAATTACCTGGGCGCGGCGCGCGCCGCCCAGCAACGGGGCGATTCAGAGCGCCGTGACCAGTACCTCAAGGCCGCGCACGAGAGCATGCCCTCGGCCGACGTCGCGGTCGGGCTGACCCAGGCCGACCTGCAGCTCGCCCAGGGCCAGTACGAGCAGGCGCTGGCGACCGCCAGCCACCTGCAGCGCATCGCCCCGCGCCACGCCCATGTGCTCAAGCTGCTGCACCGGCTGTACTACGAGGTGGGGGACTGGGAGCGGCTGCGCGAGATCCTGCCGGACCTGCGCCGGCGCCGCGTGCTCGGCGACGACGAGCTGGACGCGCTTACCCGCGAGGTGCACGAGCAGCTGCTGGCCGCCGCAGCGCAGGGCGGCGACGCACTGCACCTCAACCAGGCCTGGAACCGGGTCCCGAAGGACCTGCGCCGCGACCCCGCCGTGATCGGCTGCTATGCCCAGCACCTCTTGAGCCTGGGCGAGGGGGCCGCGGCGGAGCGCCTGCTCGCGCGCGCGATTGGCAGCCAGTGGGACGGCGAGCTGGTGCGCCTCTACGGCTTGGCCGAGGCGGCCGACGAGGCCGCGCAGCTGCGGCGCGCCGAGTCCTGGCTCCAGGATCACCCGCAGGATCCCGCGCTGCTGCTGTCCCTGGCCAGGCTCGCCCAGCGCAACCGCCTCTGGGGCAAGGCCAGGATCTACCTTGAGTCGGCGATCGGCGCCGGGGCGCCGGCCGAGGCCTATCGCAACCTGGCGGTGCTGCTGGAGCAGATGGGCGACCGCGACGCGGCCCTGGAGTGGTACCGCAAGGGCATGGGCCTGCTCGCGGGCGCCGGCCCCGCGCTGCCGGCGCCGGCCCCGGAGGATGCGCCCCGCCTGACCGAGGGCGCCGAGCGCGAAGCCGAGAGCTAGCGGGGGCGCCGCGCGACGGCCTTGCCGTCGTGGGCGAAGGTGAAGGCGTCGCTGAAGATCTGCTGGCGCGGCAGACCCCTCGACAGGAACAGCCTGGCGCCTGCCTCGACCATTGCCGGTGGCCCGCTGGCATAGACGTCGAAGCTGCTCAACTCCGGGTAGTCCGCGACCACCACGTCGGTCACCAGCCCGCGCCTTCCCTCCCAGCGATCTTCCGCGCGCGGCTCGGCGAGCACCGGCGTGAAGCGCAAGTTCGAGTGCTCGCCCGCCCAGCGCTCAGCCAGTTCCAGGAGATACAGGTCGGCGCGGGCGCGCGCACCCCAGTAGAGATGGAACTGGCGCCGGTCGCCGACGTGAAAGGCGTGCTCGAGGATCCCCTTCAGGGGCGCGAACCCGGTGCCGCCGGCGACCAGGAGGGCCGGGCGCGGCGAGTCCTCGCGCAGGTAGAAGGCCCCCAGCGGCCCCTCGATACGCAGGATCTCCTTCTCGCGCAGATCCGCGAACACGTGGGCCGTGAACTCGCCGCCCGGAATGTAGCGGATGTGCAGCTCCAGCCACTCGTCGTCGTGCGGCGCGTTGGCGATCGAGAAGGCGCGGCGTCGGCCGTCGCGCAGCAGCACGTTGACGTACTGTCCGGCGCGAAACGGCATGCGCACCGAGTCGGGCAGCTTGAGGCGCAGGCACACCACGTCGGGGCTCAAGGCCCGCAGCTGCTCCACGCGCGCCGGCATGATCCGCACCGGCGTCGCTTCCTCGGCGGTGGAAATGATCTCGACCCGCAGGTCGCTGTCCGGGATCGCGCAGCAGGGCAGGACCCCGTGCTCGGCCTCGGCGTCCTTGGTCAGGGCCGGGGGAGCGAGGCCCAGCGGGTAATGCACACGGCCCTCGAGCAGGGTGCCGCGACAGGTGCCGCAGGTGCCGTTGCGGCAGCCATAGGGCAGCGCGAGGCCGGCGCGCAGGGCGGCATCGAGGATGCTCTCGCTCGCGGCGGCCTCGATGATATCGCCCGCCGGCTCGATGGCGATTTTGTGGCCCATGCTCTGGCCGGTCGCGCGACTCAGTCGGAAGGCTGGCTGCGCTTGCTGCGCAGCCAGCGCAGCAGCGGCTGCCACTGCTCCACGTCGGCCTCGACCATCGACGGGGCGAGCTCGAAGATTCCGAGCCCGCGGGCCGCGGCGCGTATGTAGTTCTGGGTGTCGCGCAGGGTGGCGATGAAGGGCGCGCGCAGGTGCTTGAGGAAGTGCTCGAGCTCGTCGGCGATCAGGGTCCAGTCGCGCACCCGGTTCGCGACCAGGCCGATGCGCGTCTGGTCGTGTTCGATGCGGTGCGTGTGCAGCAGCTCCTCGATGAAATGCGCGGCCGCCCGCATGTCCATCGGCGAGGGCAGCACCGGTACCAGCAGCGTCTCGGTGCGCCGGATCAGCGCCGAGAGCGCCCTGCCGTGGGTCGCGGCCGGGGCGTCCAGCACCACGACCTCGCAGCTGCCGGGCACGCGCAGCCGCTGCTCCCAGGCGGCGATGCCGCGGATCGGCGGCGCCGTCTCCGGGCGCAGCGCCAGCCAGTCCATGCTCGATCCCTGCGGATCGAGGTCGGCCAGGGTGACGTCCTGGCCCTGGGTGGCGTAGTAGCTGGCCAGATTGGTCGCGAGCGTGCTCTTGCCGCAGCCGCCCTTCGGATTGAGCGTCATGATGGTGCGCATCGGAGGTCCCCTCGTTCGGCGGCGGGCACGGCGCGCCCCCAGGGCATCGGGGCATTGTTGTTGGTGACGGAAGCCCGCGCCGGCATTCACCTTAGCAGGAATCCCCGTTGGCTCGCCAATGGCCTTGGGGCATCATGCCGGGGGTGCGCGGAGCGCATCTCGTCCCGCTCGACAAGGGGTCAGACTTGAGCCGCAGAGCCGATCAGGGGCGCGCCCCCACTCACATCGACCGCTACCGGGTGCGGCGAACGCTCGGTGGCGGCGCCCAGGGAGTGGTGTACCTCGCGCACGATCCCAAGCTCGAGCGCGACGTCGCGGTCAAGACCCTGCGCTCGCGCGTCAGCCTGCGCGGCAAGGGCGAGAGCCTGCTCGAGGAGGCGCGCACCGCCGCCAGGCTCAATCACCCCAACATCGTCCGCGTGTTCGACGTGGGCTCGGTCGATGCGGCGCCGTTTGTCGTCTACGAGTTCGTGCCCGGTGTCAGCCTGCGCGAGGTGTTGGCCGGGAGCGAGCGCCTGGACACGGGGCGCGTCGTCGGCATCGTCGGCCAGATTCTCGATGCGCTCGACTACGCCCACCGCCGCGGGGTGGTGCACCGGGACATCAAGCCGGCCAACATCCTGCTCGACGAGGCCGGGGCGGCGCGGCTGGCGGATTTCGGCATCGCCGGCCTGCTCGGCGAGCCGGCGGACGGCGGGCTCCGTGGCACCGCTGGCTACATGCCGCCGGAACAGATCGACCGACTGCCCCTGCAGCGTGAGCTGGATCTGTTCGCCGTCGGCGCGGTGTTCTACGAGATGCTGGCCGGTGGGCTGCCGATCGAGGAGCTCAACCCCTACGCTATGCTTCACCGCCTCGCCACCGAGGACATCGAGCCGCCTTCCGCCCGCCGCCCGGGCGTGGACCCGGCGCTCGATCCAATCGTGATGAAGGCGCTCGCGCCGGACCCCGCCCAGCGCTTCGCCGACGCGGCCGAGTTCAGGCAGGCGCTGCAGGGCTACCTGGAGCACGGCGCCGAGGCGGCCGATGGCCCCCTGCCGCCCGGCGGCTCGGGGACCCTGGAGTTCCTGCTGCGCAAGATGCGCCGGCGCCCGGACTTCCCGGCGATGTCGCAGCACGTCAACCGCATCAACCGCATGGCGGTCGACGGCGGCGACTGGTCGGCCAGCGCGCTCGCCAACGTGGTCCTGCGCGACTACTCGCTCACCGCCAAGCTCCTGCGGCTGGTGAACTCGCCGCTGTTCGCCGCGCCGGGTCGCGAGATCACCACGGTCTCGCGCGCCATCGTCATCCTCGGCTTCAAGCAGGTGCGCCTGGCGGCGCTTAGCCTGCTGCTGTTCGAGCATCTGCAGCGCGGAGAGGCCGCCGCCGAGCTGCGCGACTCGGCGGTGAGCGCGCTGGTCAGCGGGCTCATGGCGCATCGTTTGGCGGCCCGGGTGGATCTCGAGGAGCCGGAGGAGGCGTTCGTGTGCGCCATGTTCCACCAGCTCGGCCGCCACCTGGCCATCTACTACTTCCCGGAGGAGTACCGGGCGATCGAGGACCTGGTCTCGCGCAAGGGCCTGGATGTGGAAGCGGCGGCGGGCGAGATCCTGGGCGTGAGCCTGCACGAGCTGGCCTGCGGCGTGGCGCGCTACTGGAGCTTCCCGGAGACGCTGGTCCAGTCCATGGGTCCGCTGCCCCGCGGGCGCCTGCCGCGGGCTGCGGGCCGCGGGCAGTCGCTGCACCAGGTCGCGGCGATGTCCAACGAGCTCTGCGCGTTGGCCGGCAAGCTGCGACCCGAGCAGGCCGAGCGGGCAGTCGCCGAGCTCTGCGAGCGCTTCGCCGGCACCCTGCCCCTGGACGGGGCGGAGGCGGTGCAGGCCCTGGGCGCGGCGGTGGAGGGAGTGGCCCAGTACGGGGACATCCTGCACCGCGGCTCGGGCCCGAGCACGCTGCTGCGCCAGCTGGGCGAGTGGAAGGCGGCGGCGCAGGCGGACGAGGATGAAGGCGAGGCGGAGGCGCCGCCGGTGCAGCCGGAGCCCGAGGACGCCGCGAGCGAGCCGCCGGACGCGCAGTCACTGCTGCTCGCGGGCGTGCAGGACGTTACCAATGCCCTGCTCGAGGACTGGCCCCTGAACCAGGTGCTGACCATGGTGCTGGAGATCGTCTACCGGAGCCTGCACCCCGATCGCGTGCTGTTCTGGGTGCTCGACCCAAAGCGCCGTGAAGTGAGCGCCCGCTTCGGTTTCGGCAGGGATGTCGACACGCTGCTCAACCGGCTCCGCTTCGCCGTTGGCAGCGGGGACCTGTTTGACACCGCGCTCGGGGAGCGCCGCGACCTGCTGGCAGGCGATGTCCTGGCGGCGGGTGCCGAGCCGCTGCCCGAGTGGTATCGCGCGCTGGTCCAGACCCGCACCCTGATCGTCTATCCGCTGCAGCTGAAGACCACCGTGCTCGGCCTGGTGACCGTGGAGTGGGACGAGCCCGAACGGCTGCCGCCGGACGCCGCTCTCAACCTCTTGCAGACGCTGCGCAACCAGGCCCTGCTGGCGGTTCGCCAGCGCGGCACCCGCTAGGCGGCGGGCGGCGCTCGCTGCCGGCGCGCTAGTCGATCCCCAGCTCGCCCCAGATGGCGTCGACGCGGCGCCTGACCTCCTCGCTCATGGCGACCGGCCGGCCCCACTGGCGCTGGGTCTCGCCCGGCCACTTGCTGGTCGCGTCGATGCCCATCTTGGAGCCCAGGCCGGCGACCGGCGAGGCGAAGTCGAGGTAGTCGATCGGGGTGTTGGCCAGCAGCGTGGTGTCGCGAATGGGATCCACGCGCGTGGTCAGCGCCCAGATCACGTCCTTCCAGTCGCGCACGTCGATGTCCTCGTCGGTGACGATGACGATCTTGGTGTACATGAACTGGCGAAGGAACGACCAGATGCCCAGCATCACCCGCTTGGCGTGACCCGCGTACTGCTTGCGCATGCTGATGCAGGCGATGCGGTAGGAGCAGCCCTCGGGTGGCAGGTAGAAGTCCACGATCTCCGGAAACTGCTTCTGCAGGATCGGCACGAAGACCTCGTTCAGCGCCACCCCGAGCACCGCCGGCTCGTCCGGCGGGCGGCCGGTGTAGGTGCTGTGATAGATCGGGTCGTCGCGATGGGTGATGCGCTCGACGGTGAACACCGGGAAGCGCTCGACCTCGTTGTAGTAGCCGGTGTGATCGGCGAAGGGCCCCTCGTCGGCCTCCTCGCCCGGCTCGATGTAGCCCTCGAGGACGAACTCCGCACGCGCGGGCACCCGCAGCTCGCTGGTCTGGCATTTCACCAGCTCGGTCTTGGCACCGCGCAGCAGGCCCGCGAAGGCGTACTCGGACAAGGTATCGGGAATCGGGGTCACGGCGGCGAGGATGGTGGCCGGGTCCGCGCCCAGGGCCACGGCCACCGGGAAGCGCTCTCCGGGCCGCGCGCGCCGCCACTCCGCGTAATCGAGCGCCCCGCCACGGTGGGCCAGCCAGCGCATGATGAGCTTATTCGGCCCGATCACCTGCTGGCGGTAGATGCCCAGGTTCTGGCGCTCGCGATGGGGGCCGCGGGTGGTGACCAGGGCCCAGGTCACCAGCGGCGCGACGTCGCCGGGCCAGCAGGTCTGGACGGGCAAGCGCCCCAGGTCCACGTCGGGGCCCGCGAGCACGTTGGCCTGGCAGGGTGCCTTGCCTACCTCCCTCGGGCCCATGCTCAGGATTTGGCGCAGCATGGGCAGCTTGTCCCAGGCGTCCTTGATGCCCTTGGGTGGCTCGGGCTCCTTGAGCGCGGCGAGCGTTCGGCCGACCTCGCGCAGCGCGGCGGTGGAATCGCGGCCCATGCCCAGCGCCACGCGCCGCGGGGTGCCGAACAGATTGCCCAGCACCGGCACGGAGTGGCCGCGCGGGTGCTCGAACAGCAGCGCGGGACCGGCCGCGCGCAGGGTGCGGTCGCAGATCTCGGTCATCTCGAGACAGGGGTCGACCTCGGCGCCCACTCGCCGCAACTCGCCGATGGTCTCCAGCTGGGCGAGGAAGTCCCTCAGGTCCTGGTAGCGCATGACGACTCGGTTTCCCCTGGTCCGGCCGCCGCGCCGGCCGCGGAGCGCGCCCGCATGCCGCGGCTCAGCCGCCTCGCCGGTAGGTGCCGACCAGCTCGGCCATCGCCAGCACGTGGCCTTGCATCGCGGCCTCCACCTCGGCCTTGGTCAGGCCGTCGCGCTCCGGCAGCATGGTGTCGAGGGCGTAGAGCTTGTGGTAGTAGCGGTGCTTGCCTACCGGCGGGCAGGGGCCGCCGTAGCCGATGCGCTTCCAGTCGTTGGTGCCCTGCTGGACCCCCGGCGGCGGACGGGCGGCGGCGTTCTCCGCCAGGCCGAGCATGGTCGCCGGGATGTTGTAGACCACCCAGTGCACCCAGGTCATCTTCGGGTGCTCGGGATCCGGCGCGTCGGGGTCGTCGACGATCAGGGCCAGGCTCTGGGTGCCCGGCGGCAGCTCGTGCCACATCAGCGGCGGTGAGACGTCGGCGCCGTCGCAGGTGTAGCGCGGCGGCACGTCCGAGTAGGCGGTAAACGCCCTGGAATCGAGTGTCAGGCTCATGCGCGATCATCCTCCACCGCGGCCGGGCGCGCGCGACGAACGCCGTGTACAGGCCGCGGCCCCAGCGCCGGGCGGCGAGGGTACGAGCAACTCAGCGGAGCCGGCCCGCAGGACCGGGCGTGCGCCGCCAACGCGTTCCCCACCTGCGATCCATTCTACGCCGCGTGCTCGGAAATCCCCTATCCCTTAGGAGTATTCGCATCGCCGGCCAGCGCCTCGCGCAGCCGCGCGATCAGGGCGTCGAACTCGCGGGCGACCGCCCGCGCGGAGTCCGGGTAACGCAGCCGCAGCTTCACCTCGCGGCGGGGCCGCCGGGTGCTGGGATAGATTCCGATCTCGATCTCCGGGTGCTGGTGGGCAAAGCGCTCGAGCGGCATGGCGATCTCGCCCTCCATCGCCCGCAGGGTGTACTCGCGCACCTGCCGGCGCTCGTCCTCGTTGCCCGGCAGCAGCCCAGCCAGCACGCCTTCCGCCATCGGCTGCAGCATGCTGGGGAAGCCGGGAAAGCCGTAGACACCCTGGACGTGAAATCCGGGCGCGCCGAGGGGATTGTCGATCAGCGCGCAACCGGCGGGCAGCTCGGCCATCCGTCGCCGCTGCGCCGTGTAGTCTGCGCCGTAGTGATCGCGCAGGATGCGGTCGCATTCGCCGTGCACGACCAGCGCCAGGTCCAGGCCGGCGGCGACCCCCTGGCGGGTGAGGTCGTCGTGGGTGCCGCCGATGCCGCCCGAGACCAGGATCGGGAACAGGCTCATCGCCTTCAGCGCGCGGACGG
>JBFKOE010000008.1:0-21635 GCA_041629015.1 Gammaproteobacteria bacterium | reverse complement strand
GTGCGCTCGGAATTATTCGACCTGAGAAACGTCGCGTACCGCACCTCGCGCCGCCGAGGTCGTCAACGCCGCATATGCGCGCAACGCCACAGTGATCGTTCGCTCGCGATTCTGCGGCTGCCACGCCGATTTTCCCTTGGTGTTTTTCGCGCGCCGCCGCCGCACGATTTCCTTGTCCGCAACCGCTAGATGTATGCGTCGATTCGGTATGTCGATCTCGATAACATCGCCTTCATCAACCAGGCCGATCGCACCACCCTCAGCCGCTTCCGGCGAAACGTGCCCGATGGACAATCCGGACGTGCCGCCCGAGAAACGGCCGTCCGTGATCAGCGCGCAGGACTTGCCCAGCCCCTTGGACTTCAGATAGCTCGTCGGATAGAGCATCTCCTGCATGCCGGGACCACCGCGCGGACCTTCATAGCGGATCACGACGACGTCGCCGGGCTTGATCTGATCGCCCAAAATGGCCGCGACGGCCTCCTCCTGGCTCTCGAACACCCGCGCGGGCCCGCTGAAGGTCAGGATGCTCTCGTCGACGCCGGCGGTCTTGACGATGCAGCCGTCCTCGGCCAGGTTTCCGTAAAGCACCGCTAGCCCCCCGTCCGTGCTGTAGGCGTGCTCCAAGTCCCGGATGCAACCCTTGCCGCGGTCGGTATCCAGGCTGGGATAGCGGCGGTTCTGCGAAAAAGGCTCCGTGGTGATCACACCCGCCGGCGCGGCACGGTAGAAATCCTTGACGGTCTCGTCGTCGGTGCGCAGCACGTCCCAGCGCTCCAGCACGGATGCCATCGTGCCCTCGTTGACGGTACGCACGTCGCCATGCAGCAGGCCGGCGCGCTCGAGCTCGCCGAGGATACCGATGACGCCGCCCGCCCTGTGCACGTCCTCGAGATGGTACTGCTGGGTGCTGGGCGCGACCTTGCACAGGTTCGGCACCTTGCGCGAGAGCCGATCTATGTCGGCCATGGTGAAGTCAACCTCGGCCTCGTGCGCGGCGGCAAGAAGGTGGAGCACGGTGTTGGTGGATCCGCCCATGGCTATGTCGAGCGACATCGCGTTCTCGAACGCCTCCAGCGTGGCGATCGAGCGCGGCAGCACCCCAGCGTCGTCGTCCTCGTAATAGGCTCGCGCCAGATCCACGATGCGCCGCCCGGCCGAGAGGAAGAGTTCCTTGCGATCGTCGTGGGTGGCGAGCACGCTGCCGTTGCCCGGCAAGGCGAGGCCCAGCGCCTCGACCAGGCAGTTCATGGAGTTGGCGGTGAACATCCCCGAGCACGACCCGCAGGTCGGGCAGGCGGAGCGTTCCAGCGCCGCCACCTCCTTGTCGCTCACCGTCGGGTCGGCCGCCGCGACCATGGCGTCGACGAGGTCCACGCCGACGCGCTTGCCGGCGACCGTCGCTCGCCCCGCCTCCATCGGGCCGCCGGAGACGAATATCGCGGGCAGATTGAGTCGCAGGGCCGCCATCAGCATGCCAGGGGTGATCTTGTCGCAGTTGGAGATGCAAACCAAAGCGTCCGCGCAGTGCGCGTTGACCATGTACTCCACGGCGTCGGCGATGATCTCGCGCGAGGGCAGACTGTAGAGCATGCCACCGTGACCCATGGCGATGCCGTCGTCGACGGCGATGGTGTTGAACTCCTTGGCGACGCCGCCGTGTGCCTCGATCTCCCGGGCTACCAGCTGGCCCAGATCTTTGAGATGCACGTGACCGGGAACAAACTGGGTAAACGAGTTTGCGACCGCGACGATGGGCTTCTCGAAGTCCGAATCGCTCATGCCGGTGGCGCGCCACAGCGCGCGCGCGCCGGCCATGTTTCGGCCATGGGTGGTGGTGCGGGAGCGATATTCTGGCATTTGCGAATTCCCCTCGAAATCAGCATCGCGCTAAGGGCTGTAAGTATCCGCCTAGCATAGCAGATGGGCGGCCGCGTTTTTGCCCGCCGCGACGCTCGCGCGCATGCCTGTCCGCCTCCTGTTCGGGCCGGCGGTTGCAGCCGCTGCCTCGCCCGGGGAGAATGCGCGGCATGCCCACGCTGCCCGCAGTTCGTGAACTCATCGCCCGCCTCGTCGCCACGCCGTCGGTCAGCAGCGTCGAGCCGGAGTTCGACCAGGGCAACCGCGCCATCATCGACCTGCTCGCGGGCTGGTGCTCCGACCTCGGGTTTGCCGTCGAGGTCATGGTCGTTCCGGATCGCCCCGACAAAGCCAACCTCATCGCCCGACTCGGTTCCGGCGAGGGTGGGCTGATCCTTGCCGGTCACACCGACACCGTGCCCTACGACGAGGCGCGCTGGGGCCAGGATCCGTTCCGGCTGCGCGAGCGCGAGGGCCGCCTCTACGGGCTGGGCACCACGGACATGAAGGGCTTCTTCGCGCTCGCGCTCGATGCCGTGCGCGGGCTCCAGCTGAGTCCGGAATCACTGCGCGAGCCGCTCACCATTGTGGCCACCGCCGACGAGGAAAGCTCGATGTGCGGCGCACAGCAGCTGGTGCGCGAAGGCCGCCCGCGCGCCCGCTTCGCCGTGATCGGCGAGCCGACCGGCCTGCGCCCGATGAGAATGCACAAGGGCATCATGATGGAGGGCATCCGGTTGCGGGGCCGTTCCGGTCACTCCAGCGATCCGAGCCTGGGCAACAGCGCGCTGGAGGGCATGCATGAGCTTATCGGCGCGTTGCTGCACTGGCGCGCCGAGCTGCAGCAACGCCACGTCAACCCCGCCTTCCAGGTGCCGGTGCCGACCCTCAATCTCGGGCGCGTCTGCGGCGGCGACAACCCGAATCGCATCTGTGGCGAGTGCGAGCTGGACATCGACCTGCGCCTGCTCCCTGGAATGGACATCGAGGAGGTGCGCGCCGAGATGGACGCGCACCTGCGGCCGGTTGCCGAGCGACGTGGCCTGCAGTTCAGCACCGAGCGCCTGTTCAGCGGCGTGGCAGCTTTCGAGACCGCGCCCGACGCGACGCTGGTCCAAGCCCTGGAGGCGCTGACCGGTCATCCGGCGGGCGCGGTGAGCTTCGCGACCGAGGCGCCCTACCTGGTGCAGCTGGGGATCGAGACCGTGGTGCTCGGACCCGGCGACATTGACCAGGCGCACCAGCCCGACGAGTTCCTGGCCCTGGATCGAATCGATCCCATGGTCGGCATGTTGCGCGAGCTGATCGTGCGTTTCTGCGTCGCGGCCTGAGCCCGAACGCGGCGTACTTGTCAGTCGGCGCGCCGCCCGGTAGTTTGGTGGCCCATCGCGGTCGCGCGGAAAGGGTTCCGTGACACAAGCACAAGAAGAGAGTGGAGCAACGTTCGTCTCCTGGTTCCGCCAGTCCTCGCCGTACATCCGTGCCCATCGGGGCCGCACGGTTGTGGTGTCGTTCAGCGGCGCGGCCGCGGCGGATGGGACGTTCTCCAACCTGATCCACGACCTGGCGCTGCTGCACAGCCTGGGCATACGCGTGGTCCTGGTGCACGGCGCGCGGCCGCAGATCGAGGCGCGCCTGGCCGCCAACGGCCTGCCCAGTCGCTACCACAAGGGCATGCGTATCACCGACGATCAAGCCCTCGATCACATCAAGGAGGCCGTCGCCCGCGTTCGGCTGGAGGCCGAGGCCCTGCTATCCAGCGGCGGCAGCGCCTTGCCGCTGCGCGGTGCCCGGCTGCGGGTGGTGTCGGGGAACTTCATCACCGCAAGCCCGATCGGCGTGCGCGACGGCGTGGATTTCGGTCACACCGGCCAGGTGCAGCGGGTCGACGCGACGGCCATCGCCCGCCAGCTCGATGACGGTGCCATCGTCCTGCTCTCCCCGCTGGGCTTTTCGCTGACCGGCGAGGTGTTCAACCTGCAGGGCGAGCAGGTCGCCGGCGCGGTCGCGACCGAGCTCAAGGCCGACAAGCTGGTGGGCATTCTGGAAGGCCCGGTGGTGACGGATGCGCGCGGCCGGCGTATCGAGCAGATGTCGCCGGCCGAGGCCGAGCGGCTGCAGCGCTCGAGGCGCAAGATCGGCGCCGAGCTGCGCGCCCACCTGGAATTCGCGATCGACGCCTGCCGCTCCGGCGTGCGCCGCGCGCACCTGGTCAGTCGCCAGCAAGACGGCGCGCTGTTGCTGGAGCTTTTCACGCGCGACGGCTGCGGAACGCTGATCACCGACGAGACCTACGAGGGCCTGCGGCAGGCGACCCTCGAGGACGTGGGTGGAGTCCTGCAGCTGATCGAGCCGCTGGAACACGACGGGGTGCTGGCGCGGCGCTCGCGCGAGTTGCTGGAGATGGAGATCGAGCGCTTCACGTTGATCGAGCGTGACGGCGCGGTGATCGGCTGCGCGGCGCTCTACCCCTACGCAAAGGAAAAGGTCGGTGAGCTGGCCTGCGTGGTCATCCAGCCGGCCTACCGCGGCACCGGCCGCGCCGATGCGATGCTCGATCGCGTCCAGCGCACGGCACGCAAGGCGGGCCTGCGCCAGCTGTTCGTCCTTACCACCCACACCGGGCAGTGGTTTCGCGAGCGCGGCTTCGAGAAGGCGCGGATCGCGGACCTGCCGGTCGCGCGCCAGCACCTCTACAACTACCAGCGCAACTCCCGAGTCTACATCAAGCGTCTCTGAGCGCTGCGCCGGGCCTCGCCAGCCCCCGGCGCGAGGAGGAGGCCACGACCGTGCAAAGCCTGTGGAACGACCGCGACGCCGCCCGCCACGAGGGCGAGCTGGAGCTGCGCGTCTACACCTCGCGGCTGCTGGGCCGAGATCCCGCGCTGGTCCTGCACGGCGGCGGCAACACCTCGGTGAAGATCCGCGAGCGTAACCTCTTCGGCGAGGAGGAGGAGATCCTCTACGTCAAGGGCAGCGGCTGGGATCTCGCCACCATCGAGGCGCCCGGCTTCACGCCGGTGCGCATGCCTACCCTGCTCAAGCTGGCGGCGCTGGAGCAGCTGTCCGACACGGACATGGTGCGCGAGCTGCGCGCGGCCACCGTGCGAGCGGACGCGCCGGCGCCGTCGGTGGAGGCGATCCTGCACGCGATCCTGCCCTACCGTTATGTCGATCACACGCACGCCGACGCCATCGTCACCGTGACCAACACGCCAGGCGGCGAGCAACGCATTCGCGAGATCTACGGGGACCGCGTCGTCATCCTGCCCTTCTGCATGCCTGGCTTTGATCTCGCGCGCCTCTGCGCCGAGCGCTACCCGCCCGCGGCCGGCCCCAACACCATCGGCATGGTCCTGCTCAACCACGGCATCTTCTCCTTCGCCGATGACGCGCGCAGCAGCTACGAGCGCATGATCGAGCTGGTCTCCATGGCCGAGGAGTATCTCGCGCGCAACGGTGCCTGGACCTTGCCGACACCATCCGGCGAGCCGGGCGCCGAGGACCCGCTGGCGATCGCGACGCTGCGCCGGGACATCTCCCATGCGGCGCTGGGACCGGTGGTGTTGCACCAGAGCGCTGATCCGCTTGCGCGGGACTTCGCCCGCCATCCCGAGATCGAACGCATCGCCCGCCAGGGCCCGGCGACACCCGATCACTCGATCCGCACCAAGCGCCTGCCGATGCTCGGGCGCGACGTTGCGGCCTACGCCCGCGACTACCGCGCGTACTTCGAGACCCACGAGCCGAACTCGCGGCAACGCAAGACCATGCTCGATCCCGCGCCGCGCGTGGTGCTGGATCCCGAGCTCGGCATGCTCACCTGCGGGCGAAGCATCAGCGATGCGCGGATCGCCGAGGACATCTACGGCCACACCGTCGAAGTGATCCTGCGCGCCGAGGCTCTCGATGAATACCAAGCGCTGCCCCCACGCGACATCTTCGAGCTCGAGTACTGGGATCTCGAGCAGGCCAAGCTGCGGCGCGGTGGCAGCCCGCCGCCTTTTGCCGGCGAGACGGTGCTCGTCACCGGGGCCGCGAGCGGGATCGGCAAGACCTGCGTCGAGAGCTTTCGGCGCCGCGGCGCCAACGCCGCGGGCCTGGACATCGACGCCGCGATCGAGGCCGCGGGCAACGATGCGGGCCGGCTCGGCATCGCCTGCGACGTCACCGACGAGGCCGCCGTCGCCGCGGCGATCGCGCGCATCGTGCGCACCTATGGCGGCATCGACATGGTCGTGCTGAACGCCGGCGTCTTTCCAGCGACGCGGCCCATCGGCGAGCTCGACGCCGCCGAGTGGCGGCGCGTGATGGGCGTGAACCTCGACGCCAACCTCGCGCTCCTGCGCGCGCTCCATCCCTACCTGCGCCTCGCACCGCGTGGCGCCCGCATGGTCGTGATCGGCTCCAAGAACGTGGCCGCGCCCGGTCCGGGAGCGGCGGCCTACTCGGCGTCCAAGGCAGCTTTGACCCAGCTCGCGCGGGTGGCAGCGCTGGAGTGGGCCCGCGAGCGCATCCGGGTCAACATGCTCCACCCCGATGCCGTCTTCGACACTGGCCTGTGGACCGAGGAGGTGATCAGCTCGCGGGCGGCCAGCTACGGCATGAGCATCGAGCAGTACAAGACCAAGAACCTGCTGGGCGTTGAAGTCACCAGCCACCAGGTGGCCGAGCTCGCAGCGGAGCTCTGCGGGCCATTGTTCGCCTGTACCACCGGCGCGCAAATACCCGTCGATGGCGGCAACGATCGGGTGATCTGAGCCGGCGGCGATCCCTCACCGCGGGCGGTAGGCCGCGAGCTCCTCGGGCGGCATCGGCTTGCCGAGCAGATAACCCTGGTAACGGTCGCAACCTAGCTCTAGCAACCGCGCGCGCGTCTCCTCGTCCTCCACGCCCTCGGCCAGCACCTGCAGCCCGAAGTTGTGGCCCAGAGCGATGATGGTGCTCGCGATCTGCGCATCGCCCGACTCGCGCAGCAGGTTGCGGACGAACGAGCGGTCGATCTTGATCTCGTCGACCGGCAGGCGCTGCAGGTAGGCGAGCGAGGAATAGCCGGTGCCAAAGTCGTCGATCGAGATGCGCACGCCGATGCGCGACAGCTCTTCCAGGCTCTTCAACGCCGTCTCTGGGCTTTCCAGGAACATGCTCTCGGTGATCTCGATGCACACGCGCTGAGGCTCCACGTCCCAGGTGGAGAGAACACGCGCCACCGCCTTGGGCAGGTCCGGGTCGCGCAGGTTCACGGCCGAGATGTTCACCGAAACGCTCCACGCAGTACCCTCGCCCCAGCCGGTGGCGAACTCGCGCAGAGCGCTCTGCAGCACCCAGCCGGTCAGCGCATGGATCAGCCCCGATTCCTCGGCTATGCCGATGAACCGATCGGGCGGTACGTCGCCGTACTTGGCGCTGCGCCAGCGCAGCAGCGCCTCGCAGCCGATCACCTCGCCGGTGCGCAGATCCGCCTGCGGCTGATACACCATACGCAGCTCCTGGTTTTCCGCAGCCCGGCGCAGCTCGCCTTCCAGGCCGTAGAGCATGCGGCTACGCTCGCGCAGCGCATCATCGAAGAACAGCAGCTGGCCGTGTCCGCGCGCCGCCTCGCGCATCGCAAGTTCGGCGTTCTGGAAGACCGTGCTGCCGTCCTCGCCGTGCGCCGGGCCGATCGCCACGCCGAGCGCGGGCTTGAGATGCAGCTCGCGCCCACCAACCCGCAACGGCTCGATCAAGGCCTTGCTGAACTTGCGGCTCGCCAGGGTGGCGAGCGGCTCCTGGACCACGCCGGGCAGCGCGATGCCCAGCTCGGTCACGCCGATGCGTTGCAGGAAGTCGGTTTCGCGCATGCACGACACCAGCCTGCTGGCGGTCTGCTGCATGACCAGGTCACCCATCTGGTGCCCCATGATGGTATTGATCTGGTGCAGGTTTTCGATCCCGACCACCACAACGGTCGCACCGGACGGCTCCTCCTCACCGCGCAGCAGCCGATCGAGGCGGGTGATGAAGTCCTTGCGTCGGCGCGAGGGGGAGCCGTAATCGAGCGAGCCGCTCACCGCCACGCGGCTGCGCCCCGCGAACACGTAGGCCATCAGCACCAGTCCGAGGTCGAACAGCACCGCGCGCTGCACGCTCTGCATGGTCTCGGCGGCCGACTCGAGCGTGTAGTCCCCGTGCAGCACCGCGCCCGAGGCAAGCGCCAGGTAGTGCTCGTGAGCCGCGAGGAACCAATGGCTGCGCAGGCCCAGCAGGCGGTGGCGCAGGACGAAGTCCACGCGCCGGCGGATCGCCTCGTCCTCGACGAACCGGCACGAGCGCAGCTGTGTGAAGAAGTCCGCCAGCGAGAAGCGCATCTGCTCAAGCTCGGTATCGCCGCCGCAGCAGGGCTGCAGCACCTTGTCGCTGAGCAGCTGCTGAGCGAGCTGCTCGAAGGATTCGGGCTCCGTGGCCAGCACGGCCTGGTGCAGCGCGGCGATGCGCTCGCAGTCCTCGCCGCGCAGCCCGAGCGCGTAACGCAGACGCCGCCCCTGCGTGGCGATCAGGTCGACGCCGAGCAGCGGATCGTCGCCCTCCTCGCCGCGCATCCAGCGGCTCAGGTGCTCGCCCGAGAGCTGCGGTCCCGACTCGGCGGCCACGCCGCCGTTGTCCGAATCGCGCCGGTCCCGAGTCTGTCTGGTTCGCTCGGCCATCAGTTCATCCGGCGGGCCAATCCTCAAAGGTAGTAATCGCGCGGCTCGATGCCGTACATACCGGGTTCCAGGGATCGCGCGATCTCCACCGGATCGCCGTCGGCGTCCAGCGGATCATCGATCAGGTCGAGAACGTCCATGGTTCCGTAGGGATTCTTGTCGTGATCCAGCACCAGGACCAGGCGCGGCTTGAGCTGGCGAAAGCGATTCTGGGTTAGCACGATCGCGACCTCGCCGGTGCTCAGCTCCACCAGCGAGCCGACCGGGTAGATGCCCAGGCACTCGATGAACTGCTCGACGAGCCCCTTGTGGTAGAGCCGATCGCGCCACTGGTAGAGCATGCGCAGGCCCTCGTGCGGCGAGACCGCCGAGCGGTAGGGCCGCGCACTCGACATAGCGTCGAAGCTGTCGACGATGGCGGCCATGCGCGCGAAGAGGCTGAGCCGCGCCCCCTCGAGCCCGTGCGGGTACCCGCTGCCGTCAATGCGCTCGTGGTGGTGCTCGGCGATGTCGAGCACCCTTTGGGGCATGCCCTCGGTGCGCTTGAGGATGGCGACTCCCGCGGCGACGTGGCCGCGCACGGTCTCGAACTCCGCCTCGCTCAGGCGGCCGCGCTTCTGCAGCAGCGGCAGGGGCAGGGTCACCTTGCCGATGTCGAGCAGCAGACCGCCCAGGCCGAGCACCTGCAGGTCGGGCTGCGGCAGGCCGAGATGGCGACCGAAGGCGAGCAGGTAGGCGCAGACATCGACCGCGTGCCCGTAGGTGTAGGTGTCGACGTCCTTCATCCGCGTCAGCCACATCAGCGCATTGGGATTGCGGACCACGCTCTCCACCATGCCGGTAACTGCCGTGCGGACCTGGCTCAGCGCGAAATCGTCGCCGCGCTTGAGCGCCAGCACCACCTCCTGCATCGCCTCCTGGGCGGTCTCGTGAGCCTGCCGCGCGGCCGGCGCCTCGTCCTCCAGCGTGCACTGGATCGGGTAGCGCTCCTCGCCGGCGTGCGTCCGCCACTCCTCGACCTTGCCGCTCGCCGCGCCGGCCGCCGGGCGCAGATTGCGCATGCCGCGCATGGTCATGCGCTCGTGCCAGTTGGCGTCGTACTTGCGCAGCGGGTCGATGTAGACGTGCATGCAGTAGTGCTTCAGCTGCTCGACCTGCTCCGCGGACTCGACGAAGAAGCCCTGAAACAGGAACGGCGTGTCTTCCCACGGCCGGTCGAGTCGGGCGACATACATGCCCGGCCTCACGTCGTCGACTGGCGTCATCTTCATGGATTGAACATCACTCCCGATCGCGGGCGCGCCCGCACGCCGCGCGCCGACCGCTTGCGGCGGCGTCACTAAGGATGCAACTCAGCGCTTGCGCGCCAGGGTTAAGCCGTCGCCGATGGGAACCAGGCAGATATCGACCCGTTCGTCCGCGGCGAGGTGCTCGTTGAAGCGGCGTATGGCCAGCGTGTCCGCGTCGTCCTTGTCGCGGTCGATGACCGCACCGCCCCAGAGCACGTTGTCCGCCGCCACGACCCCACCCCCCCGCAGCAGCTCCAGCACCCGCTCATAATAAACGAGGTAGCGCTCCTTGTCGGCGTCGATGAAGGCCAGGTCGAAGGAGCCGGCGCGGCCCTCGGCAAGCAGGGCGCCGAGCGTGTCGGTGGCCGGCGCCAGGCGCAACTCGATGCGCTCGGCCACCCCGGCCTCGCGCCAGTAGCGGCGCGCCACGCCGGTCCATTCCTCGCTGATGTCGCAGGTGATCACCCGCCCCTCGGGCGGCAGCGCGAGCGCCACCCACAGGGCGCTGTAGCCGGTGAAGGTTCCCACCTCTAGATAATTCCGGGCGCCGGTCAGGCTCGCAAGCCAGGCCATGAACCGCCCCTGCTCCGGCGCGATCTGCATGCGCGCCTCGGGCAGGGCGGCGGTCTCCTCCCGCAATCGGCGCAGGAGTTTGGGCTCGCGCACCGCGCTGGCCACCAGGTAGGCGTGCAGTTCCTCGCTCAGCCCGATGCTGCGGTTCGACATGCGCCCACCTCCGATCTCGCCCGGGGGTTAGAATTGCGCTCCCGGCTGCGGCCACCGACCCCTCGACCTGATGATAGACGGCGCTGCTTCCGCCCCGCTCGACGTCGGCCCGGGCACCCTGGAACCGGGCGAGGCCCTGGTGGTGCAGATCACCGACTGCCACCTGGGCGCCGACCCGGCCGCGCGGCTGCGGGGTGTCGCCACCCGCGCCAGCCTGGCCGCCGTCCTCGAGCGCGCGCAGCCGCTGCTCAAACAAGCCTCCTTGCTGCTCGCCACCGGCGATCTCTCGCACGACGGCAGTGCCGAATCCTACCGGGCCTTGCGCCAGGCGTTGCGCCCGGTGCGCGCCCCCCTGCTCTGCCTGCCCGGCAATCACGACCATCCCGCACGCCTCGCCGACCACTGCACCGGGGAACTCAGCCCGGTGCGCATCGGCGCCTGGCTGGTGGTCGGTCTCGACTCCTGCCAGCCCGGCCGGGAAGGCGGCCGGCTGGCAGCGCGGGCCCTGGACGAGCTCGAACACACGCTCGCCGCCGCGCCCGATCGCCCGACCCTGCTCTGCCTGCACCATCCGCCGCTGCCGGTCGGCAGCCCCTGGCTCGACGCCATCGGCCTGGCCGAGCCCGAGGCCCTGCTGGAGCGGGTTCGCGCCCACCCCCAGGTGCGCGCCGTGGTCTGCGGCCACATCCACCAGGTCCTCGACGCCGAACTGGGCTCGGCTCGATTCCTGGGTACGCCGTCGACCTGCGTGCAGTTTCGCCCCGCCACGCGCGAGCCCGAGACCGACACGGAGCTGCCCGGCTACCGCTGGCTGGTGCTGGGCGCCGACGGGGCGCTGCGCACCGGGATCGATCGGATCGGGTCCTGGCCCGCCGGCTGTGAGCCGCTGGCCGGTGGCTAGGGAGCCGGCCATGCGGCTGCGCCGGGTCGTTTCCGGCGGCCAGACCGGGGTGGACCGCGCTGCGCTCGATGCCGCGCTCGCCGCCGGGCTGGAGGTCGGGGGCTGGTGCCCGCGCGGGCGCCGCGCCGAGGATGGCCCGATACCCACGCGCTATCCGCTGCGCGAGACCGGCGCAAGCACCTACCCACCCCGCACCCGGCGCAACGTGCGCGAAGCCGACGCCACGCTGATCCTGGTGCGCGGACCGACAGTCGGCGGCACCGCCCTCACGCTGCGCACCGCCGAGGAACTCGAGCGCCCGCTGCGGGTCGTGGACCTGGCGGCGCGGCCGGTGCCCGCAGACACCGCGGCCTGGATCGAGGCCCTGGGCGCCGCAACCCTGAACGTCGCCGGCCCGCGCGAGAGCCAGCGGCCCGGAATCTATGGGGAGGCGAGCGCCTTTCTCGCCGCCGTCTTCAGCCGGGCGCGGGCAGGCGCCTGACGGCGGCCAGGTAGAGCGCGGCGGCGAACATGCAGACCGCGCCGAGCAGGGTCAGCGTGAAGGCGATCCCCAGCCACTCGCCGAGCCCGCCCGCGATCAGATGGCCGAAGGGCGTCATGCCGATGAAGGCCATCGAGAACAGGGCCATGACCCGCCCGCGAACCTGCTCCTCGGCCTGGAGCTGGATCAGGGTGTTGCAGGCCGCGACCAGCACCGTGAACCCGAAGCCGATCAGGGGCATCACCGCGAGCGCGACCCCGACGCTCGCCGAGCGGGCGAGCACCGTCAGGGCCAGCCCCGCCCCCAGCCCCGCCAACGCGGCCCACAGCGGCAGGCCGTGGGTCTCGGTCCGTCGCGCCAGCACCAGCGAGGCGGCGAAGGCGCCCATCCCGGCCGTGCCCAGCAGGAGCCCGAGCAGGTCGGCGCCGCCCCCGAGCACGCGATCGACCAGCACTGGCAGCACCACGCCGTAGGGGATGCCGAACAGGCTGATCATCAGGACCACTCCCAGCGATGCGAGGATCAGCGGATCGGCGCGCGCGAAGCGCAGTCCCCCGGCCAGGGCCGCGGCCGGGCTTTCCTTGCCGCCCGGCGGCGGAAGCCGCGCCTGCATGCGCCACAGCGCCAGGATCACCGCGCCAAAGCTGGCGGCGTTGAGCACAAAGACCGGTCCCTCGCCCAGCGCCACCACCAGCACGCCGGCAAGGGCCGGCCCCGCGAAGCGCGCGCCGCTGAACACCCCCGAGTTCAACGCGATGGCATTGGGCAGGTCGGTCTTGGGAACCAGCTCGGCCACCAGCGAGTGGCGCGTCGGCATCTCCACCGCGTTCAGGCAGCCGAGCAGCATCGCCAGCGCGATCACGTGCCAGACCTGCACCCAACCGCCCAGCGTCAGGGCCGCGAGCACCAGGGCCTGGCACGCGGCGAGCGCGTGCACGGTCATCAGCAGCGGCCGGCGCGCGACGCGGTCCGCCAGCACGCCCCCGAGCAACCCGAAGACCAGGATGGGGATATGCGCGGCAAAAGCGGTGACCCCCAGCATCAGGCTCGAGCCGGTCAGACGATAGACCAGCCAGGCCTGGGCGATGTGCTGCATCCAGGTGCCGGTCAGCGACACCAGCTGGCCGAAGATGTAGAGGCGGTAATCGCGGTGGCGCAGCGAGCGGAAGATCGGCGGGGCGGTCACGGGCCAGTCTGCGGGGATCGGTCCGGCTCGGGATCGGCAGCGCGTGGCTGGCGCAGCGACCCGCTCGCGCCGATCTCGGCCACGGTCGGCGAGGTCGCCGGCAGGTTCACAAAGTGCACCTGCGCCTCCTCGGCCGACGCGCGGCGGCTGCGCATCCGCCAGACGATGAACCCGAAAAACAGCAGCGACACGCCCCCCGCGTAGGTGAACAGGCCGCCCACGCCGCGCCAGCTCATCACCGCGGTGGCGAGCATGGGGCCGATCACGGCCCCGACCGCCCAAGCGAACAACAGGCTGCTGATCAGCGGCACCATCTGGCCGGGCGGCGCGTGGTCACCGGCGTGGGCGACGCAGATGGCGTAGATCGACAGCCCCGCTCCGCCCCAGGCGAACAGCAACCACGGAATCAGGCCCGGGGGCAGCTGCGACCCGAAGGCCAGCGCGAGCGAGATCGCGGCCACCAACAGGGTCAGGACCGCGATCACCACCCGCCGGTCACGGTGATCCGACAGCCGCCCCAGCGGCCACTGGAAGATCAGGCTACCGAGGTGCAGCGCGGGCACCAGCAGCGCGGTGCGCGCCAGCTCGAGCCCGAGCCCGGCGCCATAGACCGGGGCCAGCGCCAGCACGGGCGCATTGACCAGGCCGACCGCGAAGCAGCCGACCACGCCGACCGGCGCGATGGCGTAGAGCTTGCGCGGCCCAAGCCCGCTCAGCGCCGGGGCCGCCGGGCTGCGGGCGCGCGTCGTGGTCACCGGCAGCAGTGCCAGCGAGAGCAGCGCGCTGGCGAGCAGGAAGATCTCCAAGCCGCCGAGATCGTAGACGATCAGCAGCAGCGGCGATCCCGCCAGCGCGGCCTTGCTGCAGACCATGTAGAAGCCGAGCACCCGCCCGCGCAGCGCGGCCGGCGTGCGATCGGCGATCCAGGCCTCGGCCACGGTGAACAAGCCGGCGAAGCACACGCCGCCGAGCAGCCGCAGCAGGATCCAGGGGCCGGGCGAGACCCAGCTCGCCAGCGCCAGCGCCGTCGCCGAGAGCGTCGCCGCGCAGGCAGCAAAGGCGCGGATGTGCCCGATTTGGGCGATCAGGCCCGGACTCACCACCCCGCCGATCAGCATGCCCAGCCCGTGCGCGGTCGCGACCGCGCCGATCGTCAACAGCGGAAAGCCCTCCGCGGCCATGCGCAGGGGCAGCAGCACCGCAAGCAGCCCGCCGGCCGCCTGCAGCAGGGTCACGCCGGCGATGACGGAGATGACTGTGCGATAGGGATTGGCCACGGATCCGGGTCGCGGGCGCAAAGGGCGCGTAGTATCGCATAGCGCCGCTGGCCGGCTGCGGCGCGGCGGCGGCCGCGCCGCCGAACCGCTGCTTTCAGGTCGAGGTCGAGGGAGCCTGGCCGCCGCCCGGCGCGCGCGCGGCCTGCGCCAGGCCTGCGCCCATGACGCTGGCGCCGCCTAGCGACCAGCCGCCGTCGACCGGGATCACCGCGCCGGTCACATACTGCGCCAGGGGCGAGGCCAGGAACATCACCGCGTTGGCGATGTCGCGCAGCGTGCCCAGGCGGCCCAGCGGTACGGTGCGCGCGACCGCGCGCTCGAGCTCGGGGGTGGGCGTGAGGCGTTTCATGCCCTCGGTGCCCTCGATCGGCCCCGGCACCACCGAGTTGACCCGTATGCCCTCCCCGCCCCACTCCATCGCCAGCACCCGCGTCACCATGTCGACGCCGGCCTTGGCCGCGCACACGTGCACCTGGAATTGCATCGGCAGGAATGCCTGCGGGGCGGAGATGTTGACGATCGAGGCGCCGGGCTTGGCCAGGAAGGGGTGCGCCGATTGCAACACGTGAAAGGTACCGCGCAGGTCGATGTCGACCACCGCGCCAAAGCCGTTGGGCGACATGCCGAGCGCCGGCGCCGGGAAATTGCCCGCCGCTCCCGACACCAGGACGTCGATATTGCCGAAGGCCGCGTGCACGCCGGCCATCGCCGCCTTGACGGCGTCGACATCGCGCACGTCCGCGCTGAAACCGACCGCCTCGGCGCCCAGGGCCCGCAGGCCCTCTACCGCCGCATCGACCTTGTCCTGCGAACGGCTCGCCACCGCGACCCGCGCGCCGGCGGCGGCGAAGGCCTGCGCGATCCCGAGATTGATGCCGCTGGTGCCGCCGACCACGAAGACGTTCTTGCCCGAGAAATCCAGATTCAGTTCCACCTCAGCCTCCCCTTGAAACGATGGCCTCGCGAAGATTTCTATTCGCCGTCGAGGACCTTTTGCCAGAACAGCGCCCGGCCGCCGCGTTCCCCGAGCCGATAGGCCTCGAACCCGTACTTGCGATAGGCGCCCTGGGCGACCCGGTTATCCTCCAGGACCTCGAGGGTGATCTTGCAGCAGCCGCGCTGCCTGGCGACCTCGTCGACCTTTTCCAGCAGCAGCTGGCTGATCCCCCGCCCCTGGAAGCGCTCCGCCACCGCGATGTCGTGGACGTTGACCAGAGGCCGGCACTTGAAGGTCGAGAAGCCCTCGAAGCAGTTGGCCAGCCCCGCCGGCTCGTCGTCGACGAAGCAGAGTACGCTGAACGCGCCCGGGCGCCCGGCCAGCTCCGCGGCCAAGCGGTCGCGCACCCGCGCCTCGAGCGGCACGCCGCCGCCCATGGGACTGCGCGCATAGCCGTCGAGCAGCTCGACGATGGCGCGGGCGTGCGCGCCGATGCCGTAGTCGGCGACGATCGTTTCGATGCCCACGGCGTCCTTGGTCACCATCGCAGCTCAGCCTGCGGGGCCCAGGGCCGGACGCGCGAGCCGACCCACCAGCCTAGTGCACCGTACAGACCATGCACGGATCGAATGACCGCACCACGTGCTGCACCGCGACCGGCGTATCCTCGCCCCTGCGCACCGGGGTGCCCACCAGCGCCTGCTCCAGCGCCCCGGGCACGCCTCCTGCGTCGCGCGGCGAGAAGTTCCAGGTCGTGGGCGAGACGATCTGGTAATTCTTGATGCGCCCCTGGCGCACCTCCAGCCAGTGACCGAGGCTGCCGCGGGCGGCCTCGACCAGGCCCGCGCCGGCGCCCTCCTCGAGTATCGGGCCATGCGCGCAGAACGGCTCGCCCGTGCGCAGATCGTCGCTCCAGCGCTCCAGCGCCTGCACGATCAGCCCGATCTCCAGGAGCCGGGCGATGACGCGATTGCGCACGTTGGCGCCGCTCGCCGCGACCAGGTCGCGAATCAGCGGGTGCCCGGCCACCTGCTGACGGGCCAGGGCGCCGACCTCCATCACCCGCCCATCCAGGCGCGGCGCCTTGCACCACGTGTAGGCGCCTGTCTTGTCCGCATCGGGCAGGGTGACGCCCTGGCGCGGATGGCGCGCCCGACCGTCCCCCGCGAGCCAGGCGTGGCTCACGTCCTCGGCGATGGCATCGGCGTCCAGTTCGCGCAAGTCCGCTTCCCACACGCCGGCGGGAAACAGCGACTCGCCCTCCAGCCGGTAACAGCCGAAGCTCAGGAATCCCGCCGGCGCCCGCCCCAGCGCATCGAGCGCCAGGTCGTCCGCGAGCGCCAGAAACCGCGGCAGGTCGGCCGCGTTCCAGGCGCGCTCATCGCGCCAGGCAGCGAGCGCCGCGGCGCCGTCGAGCGCGGTCACCGCCTCGATCGCATCGCCGTAGATGCAGCGCTCGACGAAGCCCCGGAACTGGCCGACCAGGGCGCCGATGCGCCGGCGCTCCGACGCGCCGACGGCGCGCGTCGTGCCGCCCGGCTGCAGCGCCAGCGTATGGGGCCACTTGCCCGCCAGGTAGCCCATGATGTGCATGAACTCCGCGCGCGCGGGCAGCATGTCGGCGGCCGCCGAACCCTCGCCCGCGCGAAAGCGTGCCGCCACGTCCTCGTACCAGTCGCGCCCGCGGTAGTCCTCGCGGGCGAAGTCGGGCATGAAGAAGAGGTAGAAATGCGACAGATGATCGGCCGCGTTCTCCGCGCCATGGATCAGATTGGCGGCCAGCTCGCCGTTGCGCGGACGCTCGATTTCCATCAAGCCGGCGAGCGCCAGCGCCGCGGCCGCGGATTGCGACACCGAGCAGATACCGCAGATGCGCGGCGTGACCACCAGCGCATCGAGCGGATCCTTGCCCTGCAGCATCTGCTCGAAGCCGCGGTAGAGCGGCGAGTTCACGTAGGCCTCCGCCACCGCGCCGTCGCGAACCTCCAGCGTCACCTCGAGATCGCCCTCGACACGGTTGAAGGGCCCGACGAGGATGCGGCTCATCGCAGTCCGGGTTTGCGTATGGTCGGCGGCACGACCGCGTGATCCGCCACGGCGTTCTGCTTGACGCGGCGCGGGGTGGCCGATTTCGACAGCGAGGCGAGCGCGACGAACCAGGCCTTGGGCATGTCGGTCGGCAGCCCAATCGGGATGCCGGCGAACTTCGGCGTCTCGGCGAAGGCATGGCCCGGCTCCTCGAAGCCGGGCTCGGTGCAGCTGATGCAGGCGAAGCCGCCGCGGGTGCAGGAACCTGCGCCGTTCCAGAGCCGGTTGTTGCAGTCGCCGTGGGCCTGGGTGCCCTTGCAACCGAGGTTTTCCATCAGGCAGCCGAGCTGCGAGGGCTGTTGCGCCGAGGCCTTGAACTCGTAGTACTCGTTGCGCAGACAACCGTGGTGCACCAGCTGATCGGCATAGAAGCGCGGGCGCCCGAGCTCGTCGAGGTCGGCCTCCGTGAACTCGCCGGCGGCGATGGCGCTGAGCGTCTCGGTGATCCAGTCCGGGTGGCAGGCGCAGCCGGACACGTTGATGACCTGCATACCGGCCGCGGATCGGTACTCAGCCCCCAGTAATCCGCCGCGCTCGGCGCCCTCGTATTGCAGTCCGCAGGCGTCGGTGGCGTTGCCGCCCGCCGCCGCGATGCCCCCGTAGGCGGCGCACGATCCCACCGCCACCGTGTAGCGCGCGACGGCGGCGAGCTCGCGCACCCACTCGGCCATCGCCCTGCCGGTCCCGGCCAGAAGGTGAAAGCGCCCGCTGCCGTCGGGTCCGCGCAATACCGCGCCCTCCAGGCACAGGACATCGAGGCGGCGACGCCCTCGCGCGCACTCCTTCATCAGGTTGCGCACCGGCGCGCCGCTCTGTTCGCTGAGCGAGGGGTGCCAGAGCATGTTAATGCCCGCGGCACGCCAGCGCTCGAACAGGTCGGGCGATTCGGCGTCGAGCATCGAGAGCGTGCAGCCACCGCAGCCGCCGGATTGCAGCCACAGGACCTCGAGGGTTCGGTCACGCGTCATTGCGCCCATCCTCCATGCCATAGCGTTGCAGCTTCTTGCGCAGACCAAGGCGCGACAACCCGAGCTCGCGCGCCGCCCGGCTCTTGTTGCCCCCGTGGCGCGCCAGCGCCTCGCGCAGCAGCTCGCTCTCCATTGCCCCGACCTGGTCCCTGAGCGTGCCCCCTGCCGCGGATTCGCCCGTCGCCTTGCCCGTGTCCACATCGCGGCTCGCGGCCGCATGCAGCCGCGGCGAGAGCAGCGCGGCGTCGAGCTCGCTGCCGTCCGCCATCGCCAGCATGCGGTAGATCTCGTTCTGCAGATCGCGCACATTGCCAGGCCAGTCGTACTCGGCCAGCAGGCGCAGCGCCTCGGCGCTGAAACCACGCACATTCTTGTCGAGCTGGCGCATCGCCTGCTCCAGCAGGTGCCGCCCGATGAGCGGTATGTCGCTGCGCCGTTCACGCAGCGCGGGCATATGCAGGTGGAAGGTCGCCAGGCGATAGTAGAGGTCCTCGCGAAAGCGCCCGGCCCGAACGTCCTCCTGCAGATCACGGTTGGTCGCCGAGATCAGGCGCACGTTGACGCGCCGGGTGCGCGAGCTGCCAAGAGGCCGGATCTCGCCCTCCTGAAGCACGCGCAGCAGCTTGACCTGGAAGGCCGGGCTGGTCTCGCCGATCTCGTCGAGGAAGATGGTGCCGCCGTCAGCCTGCTCGAACAGCCCGATGCGATCCTCGTAGGCCCCGGTGAAGGAGCCGCGCTTGTGTCCGAAGAGCTCGCTCTCCAGGATCTGGTCGGACACCGCGCCGCAATTCTCGATCACGAACGCGGCGTCGGCGCGCGGGCTCGCATAGTGCATCGCCCGCGCCAGCAGCTCCTTTCCCGTGCCGGACTCGCCGGTGACCAGCACCGGGATGTCGTAGTGCGCGATGCGCTCGGCCGCCGCGCAGATCTCGGCGAGCGGGCTGCCCGCCGCGCGCACCAGGGCATCGAAACCGTACCTCGCGCGCAGCGCCTCGCGCTTGCTGCGCACGCTGCGGCGCAGGACCGGCTCGCTGGTGCGCAGCTCCAGCGCCAGCTGCTGGTTCTCGCGCTGCAGGCGCTGCAGCTGCGCGGCCGCGCGCACGCTGAGCAACAGCGACTCCGGGTGCCAGGGCTTGGTGATGTACTGGTAGATGCCGGCCTCGTTGATGCCGGCGATGATATCTCCGGTGTCGGTGTAGCCGGAGATGATGATGCGCACGATCTCCGGCCAACGCTCGCGCACTTCCTTGAGGAAGGTGACGCCGCTGGTGCCGGGCATGCGCTGATCGCAAAGGATGACCTGCACCCACTCGCCCTCGAGCAGGCCGCGCGCCTCGTCCGCCGAGGACGCAGTGAGGATCTCGAACTCCTCCTCCAGGGTGCGGCGCAGCGCCTCCTGGGAGCGCACCTCGTCGTCGACGACCAGCACACTGGGCAAACTAGCCATGTTCGGCCCTACCGACAGTCGCGAGTGATAATTGGCGAGCGACGAGTGAAATGGCCATCAGAAAACCTCGATTCCGTGATCAGTGCTCGCAACTCGATACTCGTAACACGAAACTCACCTCCCCACCGCTTCATCCCTGCGCGCCCACCCCAGTCGCCGGTGGATCGCCAGATGATTCGGCGTTCGCGAGTGCGGGACCTTGTGCACGAAATTGTAGCGCGCCACGTGGTAGCTGGGGTCGAAACCGTAGAAGTTGAGATGCATGCGTTGCAGTTCCTCGCTGCGATAGGCCTCGAGCGGTTTGCGCGCCTCTTCGCGCGCGCGCCGCTCGCGCTTGGCGTCGATCAGGCGGGCGAGCTCCGCGCTCCCTGCATGATCCGCTGCCCTGCGCTCTACGGCGGCCTCGAAGCCGGCGACGTCGCCTTCCAGGCACTCGTTCAGCAGACCGAGCTCCTGCTCGCGGCGCGCGCTGACCGGGAGGCGCTCCTGCATGAGGGCGTGCGCACGGTCCTCACCGACCCGCGCGGGCAAGAGATAGGTCCAGTATTCGGAGCCGTACAGGTTGCCCATCGACTTGTAGTGCGGATTCAGGATCACGCCCTCGCGCGCGTAAACGAGATCGGCGGCCAGCGCCAGGAACGCACCGCCCGCCCCCGCGTTGCCGCGAAGCGCCGCGATCACCAGCTTGTCGTCGGTCAGCAGGATCTCGCGCGCCACGTCATCTATGGCATTGATGTTGCGCCAGGATTCGTCGGCGGGGCTCGCCGCGTGCTCGATCAGATTCAGGTGAATGCCGTTGCACCAGAAATCCGCGCCGCCGAGCAGCACCAGCACGCGAACCGGACGCGAACGCGCATGGCGGTAGGCGGCCAGCAGGCGCTCGCACTGCTCCGTGCCTGCCGCGCCGTTGTAGAAATCAAAGCTGAGATAGCCGACGCCGGCGCGCTCGCGGTAGCGGATCTCCTGGTAGGTCCGGCGGCCGACCCCTTCCCAGGGCATGAGCGGGACCTCGGGCAGATCGCGAACCTGATCGCGAAAACGCACCGTCGCCGGAAGCTTGAAGGCGCGCCCCTGAGCCGTCGCGCGATCGCACACGTGACCGATCCAGACCGCACCGTCGCGCGTCGCCCGACAGAGCGCACCGTCGCGGCGTGCCACAAGGGCGCCCGCTTCACCGCGCAGCTCGTCCTCGGGATGGGCGTCGAAGAGGTACAGTGACTGCTCGAAGAGCTGGTCGAGCACGCCCGGGGAGCCGTCGGCGCCGCGCAGCTTGCGAAGAACGGTCGCGGTATCGTCCGCGGCCCAGTCGATGCACCGATCGCGCTGGGCCATGCGCGGTCGCGGCCGTCCGCTGACCGCCGGGTCGGCGTAATCGAGCGGCCGCGGCACGAAGCCCGGCTCGCCGGCCCTCTGCAGCACTTGGTGAAGGCAGCGCACGGCGGCCTCTGTCACCTCGTTGCGGTACAGGCTGCTCTTCTTGGCCTCGCGCATCGGAAACTCGGCGCTCGCCCACACGTTACCGCCGTCCATCACCTCGTTGGCCTGCAGCGCCGTCACGCCCCAGGTCGGCTCGCCGTCCAGGATCGCCCAGTCCAGCGCCGAGGGGCCGCGATCGCCCACCACGCCGGGGTGAATCACGATGCAGCGGTGCTTGCGCCAGACGCGTGCCGGGATCGCGCGGCGCAGATAGGGAGCCACGATGAGATCCGGCCGATACAGCTCGACGGCCTCGATCGTCACCGCGTCGTTGATGTCGAGTTCCACGGATACCTCGTGCCCGGCCTCGGTCAGC
>JBFKOE010000007.1:0-22855 GCA_041629015.1 Gammaproteobacteria bacterium | reverse complement strand
TTCGCAACCATTTGCCGGCTCCGCAGCTTACGGGGCGTCGGTCACGCTCGCGCGTATGGTGCGCGAGAAGAAATCACGTGCCCCGAAGCTCCCCTGGCTTGCCGTAACGGTAAGCACATAGATGTTGTAGAAGTCGGATCGTTCTTGATGGACAGTGTATTCACAGGTAACGGCCACATTGAACCCGTTGAGGCCGCCGCCGGTCAGCGCAAAAGTGTTGGTCGTCGGCGAGGAGGGTGCGGCGCCGCAGGTCGGTACCGTATTGTTGCGCGCCTGGTGCACACCCCACTCAACACCGCTCTGCGCGGCCTGATAGGCGCGCGCACCCTGAACGCCATAGGCGACGGTGGTGTACTGCACGCCCCCGATGGTGACCATGTAGGCCGCGAGGCCGCCGAGCACGACCAGCAGGAAGATCGCGGTGACGATACTGAAGCCGCGCTGCCGATGCCGCCCAAGGCTCCGCTCCCGCCCCCCTTTCATCTTTCCCCCTTGCCCTTTCCTCTGCGCGTTCATGGCGTGTTGTAGACGTGCACCTGATGCATGAGGGTCACCGTCTCGCCCTGGTCGGAGAGCACCAGGCGCAGGGTCACCAGGCCAGCGCGCTGGCTGGTGCCCGGCTGATAACGGAAGGTACAGGCGCTGACATGGCGGCTGACCAGAGCGGGCACCGCGCCGGCGGCGAGCAACTCCGCGTCGGTATCCACCGCGCTCTGGCTGGCGTTGATCGGATAGCCGTCATACCGGGTGAGCGTCTCGTTGCCAAGGTCGCACAGGTAGGTGACCGGCGTGTCGATGACGAAGAAGCGCTGTCGCGGCGACGCCTGCGGGAACAGGGTCGCGGCCGCCAGCTGGATGTGGGTCGCGGTGGTGCCGGGCGCAAGCGCGGCGCGATTGTCGCCCACGTAGGCATTGCTCGCCGGGCCGGTGGCGGTGAGGTTGTAGATGACCAGCGAGTCGTTGGCGGTGTCGATCTCGGCGAAGTTCTGCAGCGCGCCGATGACGTCGAACTCGGCGTCGGCCGCGGTGAAGCTCAACACGTTCGGCGGCGCGCCCGGTGGAGGGTCGTCGCGGTAACGCGCCGCATCGACTGTGTGCATGAGCTCCAGGACGGTGTCGGTGGCGTCGATGCGCACGCTGTTCGGCAGCGCCCGGCGCAGGTCGCGCGCCATGCGCCTCAGGGCCAGCTCGGCGGCATCCACCAGCTGGGCGCGGCGCCCGGAATCGACGAAGCCGCGCACCGGGCCGCCGATGAAGGCCGCGACCACGCCGGCCACGATACCGCTGATGACGATGACGATGATCGCCTCGATCAGCGTGAAGCCTCGTTGTGGGCGCGGCCGGGTCACGGGTAGTCCGTCCGATAACCGCTCAACAGAATGTCGATCTCCGGCAGCGTGGCGTGGGTAACACGCACGTCCGCCCGCAGCGACTGCGGCGCCGGCACACCGTTCAGCGCCTCGTTCAGCACGCCCACCTGCACCACGTAGCCGCCGAGACCCGCGATCGGTGCGTCATCCTGGTCGCGGGCGCCGTTGTCGAGCAGGCCGTTGTAGTCGTCGATGTCGTCGAAGTTGACGCGTCCGACCTCGCCGTCGATGCCGTCGGGATCGCTGAAGGGCTTGAGCAGGATCTCCTCCAAGTAGGCCTCGGCGATCGCGACCGCCTGCTCCTCGACCATGGCGTCGGCGCTGCGGCGAGTGGTCTGGTTGAAGGCGAGCAGCGTGCCCGCGACCGCGACGCTGATCACCACGATGGCGACCACGAGCTCGACCAGGCTGATGCCACGCTGCCGAATCAGAGCGCTCATGGCGGATGCGTGTAGCCGGTTTCGCGGGCGATGCGCAGCACGCGGGCGCCGATCGCCACGTCGGTGTCGGCGGCCAGCAGCAGGCTGGTCGCCGGGTCGCGGGGCCTGCCGGCGGCATCGAAATAGACCGCCGCATTGGCGACCGCGATACCGGTCGGCGCGGTCTCGACAAAGGGCTGCCCGTCGGTCGGCCGGGCGACGTCGCGGGTGAAGGCCGTGCCTTGGCAGGTGTTGGCCTGGTTCAGCGCGAAGCCGCCCGCGGAGAACTGGATGCGCGTGTTGCAGCCGCTCGCCACCGCCAGCTTCTGCGCGAAACGCGCCCCCGACAGGGCGGCGTCAAAGAACCCGCGCTCGGAGAAGTCGCGCAGCTGGAAGAAGCGCGGCCCGGCCACGGCCGCCAGAATGCCGACCAGCACGATCACCAGCACCAGCTCGGTCAGGGTGAACCCGGCGTCGCCAGGCCGCGGGTGGCCGCGTTTGCTTCGTGCACGGGCTGCGCCGCGGATCACGGCCGTGCCTCCCGGTCCTCGAGCAAGTTCACGCTGGCCCGCACGGACTCACGGTACTCGTCCGCCAGCCGAGCGGCCAGCTCGGCCTCGTCCGTCTCGCCCAGATCGCGGAACACACGGGCAGCGTAGACCAGGAATGCCACCACCTCGGCCCGCGGGGGGTGGCGGTAGGCGAGGCCCTCGCTAAGCGCCGCGGCGGCCAGCTCGCGCTCACCGGCCCGCAAGTGGGCGCCCGCCACCTCCGCGCGCGCGCCGAGATGCAACGGATCGAGCGCCAGGGCGCGGGCAAATGACTGTTGCGCGGCGAGCGGCTGCCGGGGCCGCTCGAGCGCCAGCACCTGGCCATGCAGGTAATGGGTCTCGGCGCGCAGGGCATTGCGCTCCACGGCGCCCTCGAGGGCGGCCAGCGCCGCGCGCAGCAGGTCCGCACGGGTGGCAGCGGGCAGCGCTCGGTCGGCGCGCGCGGCGCTCAGGTACAGCCTGGCGCGCGCCAAGAGGGGAGCGTCGGCGCTGGGCTCGAGGCGCCGTGCCCAGCGCAGCCAGGCATCAGCCGCCAGCGGCTCGCCGGCGCTCGCGCGCTCGAGCGCGCGGCCCAGCGCGGCATGGGAAGCGGCGGTCGCCAGCAGCGAAGCGAGGGACAGCGCCGCCACGGCAGCCAGCGCCCAGTGCAGGCGCCGTCGGGCGGGCTCCCCGACCGCGCGCCGTGCCGGCACGCTCGGCGCCAGGTGCTCCAAGCGCCCGAGAAAGGCGCCGACGACGATGAGCGTCGGCAAGATGTAGAAATTGAAGGTGAACAGGCTGTGCAGCGCGACCACCAGGATGCCCGCGGCGAGCCCCGCCGCCTCCAGGACCTCCGTCGCGGAGCTATCGGGCCCGCGCTGGCGGCGGTAGACACGCCAGACCATCACGCCGAGCACCGCAAGCGTCAGCAGCAGACCGGGAACCCCGGCCTCGATCAGCAGCTGCAGGTAGTCATTGTGCGCGTAATAGCCGCCGCTGCCGTCCGCGGGCAGGCGGTAGCCAGGGTAGAGCAACCAGAACGTCCCGGCGCCCGCACCCCACCAGGGGGTGTCGGCAAGCAGCCGCAGCGAGGCTTCCCAGATGGGAAAGCGGTCGTAGCCGGCCGAGGCCGGACTGACCAGCGTGGCGAGGCGGCCCGCGACATAGCCACCGCGCACCAGATCTGCCACCAGCACCGCCACGGCGAGGATTGCGCCCACCGCGGCGGCACGGCCTGGGCCGACCCGGCGGGCGCCGAGCCACAGAGGCAGCAGGGCCGCGAGCAGCAACGACAGCAGCGCGCCGCGGCCGCCGACCAGGGCCATGCCGAATACGAGGAAGAACACGGCCGCGCCGAGCAGCGCCGCGCGGGTACGCTCCGCAGCGGGGAGCGCCAGGGTCCGGCCGACGAGCGCGAGGGCAACCAGGTTGAGAAAGGCCGCGTGGCTGTTGGGGTTCAGGAACAGCGAGTGCGGGGGCTGGCCAAGCACCAGCGCCTGGACCGCGCCGAGCGCGGCGAGCACCAGACCAACCAGCACCACGCCCCGCAGCAGCTGACGCCACGGCAGGTGTGCCGAGCCCGCCACGGCCACGAAGGCGAGGACCATGGCGCCCTTCCACCAGAACTCAACGCTGCTGACGAAGCGCGCCGGCGACCACAGCACCGTTAGGCCGAGCCAGGCCCACCACAGCGCAAGCGCGACCAGCATGGGCGAGCGGGCGAGTTCCGCGAGCCGCGCGCCGCGCGGCCACAGCGCGAGAGCGGTGGCGACGACCAGCAGGATCAACGACGCCGCGTAGGCGGGAAGAAAGACGCCGTTGAAGAACAGGGCACAAATCAGTGCCCCCGCCAGGAGCGGGGTCTCCGGCGAGAGCGCACCAAAGTGACAACGCCAGACCGCAAGGGTCTGGCGCTGTCCGGCCATCATGAGCGAGGGGTGCGGGGCGGCTTAGATCACGTCGTCGACGGTGACGTTGCCGGTCGTGGGGTCGTAGGTGATGCTCATCACACCCGTGACACCCTGGTAGTCGAAGACGCAAGGCGACGCACCCGAGGCGATGTAATCCACGCCCGGTCCGGCGGCGCTGGAGGCCGTCGGCGGGTTCTGCATGACGCCATTCCAGACGTTGCTGATGCACTCCGCGACCGATGCGCCGGTCGGCCAGCCGCTGGTGTTCATGCTGACCGATGCCCCCTCCATCTGGATCGGGGTGACCTGGCCGCGGGCCAGCCACAGCGCATGCGACAGGGAGATGCCGCCGGTGAGACCGCCGCCGGCACCGGCGACCGCCGATTGATGGGCATCGTCGGTGATGTCGATGAAGCGCGGCAGCGCGGCAGCCGCCAGGATGCCGAGGATCACGATCACGATCACCAGCTCGATCAAGGTAAAACCTGACTGCTTCTTGCCCACGTTCATTCTCCTCTGTCCGCTTCGTCGCCACCGGCGATCGAGGCCGGGCCAAGCTGCACGCTACTCAAAGAACCGAATTTATGCAGATCAAATCTGCTACTTTTCAGCGACTTATAACCTAATTTTTAACTGAAGTCTAATAATTATCGCCTACCTTACTCTTCTCTTTCGGCACCTGTCGCAAATACCTTAGCCAGCGCCCCCTCCGAACCAGCTCGAGAACAGCCCCGGTGGGCGCCGCACCCAGCGATAGCTCTTCACCGGCCGCAGGTCTACACCCTCCACCTCGTCGACCCCGCGATCGAAGATCCCGTTGCCGTTGCGGTCGCGGAACACCACCGCGATCGCGTAGCGCACCAGCAGCGGCGGGGGCTCGGCGCTCTGCACCGCCTCGGGGAACCGGATCCGGTAGACCAGCTCACGGCTCTCGGCGTCGAAGTGCCAGCTGCCGGGGGAGATCAGTGCCGGGTCCGGTGCTCTCAGCTCGCCGAGGTACTCCGTCGGCGGCTGCATCATCAGGTCCATGGGATTGGCGCGATCGAGCTGGCCCAGGGCCCGCGGACCCTCCTCGACCGCGATCCGGGCCACCTCGAGGCCGAGGGCGCTACGCAGGGCACCGACCGTTTGCGCGACCGCTACCCGCTCGGCCTCGGCCCGCAGGCTCCAGATCCGGTCGAGGGCGATCACGAACAGGATCGCGATCAGACAGACGACCACCACCAGCTCGAGCAGGCTGAAGCCGGCTTGAGGGTCACGCCGTCCGTGGCGCTCCCGTGCCCGACGCGCCGGCTCAGTTGCGCGCAACCTGCGTGATCTCCCACATGGGCAGAAACACACCCAGGGCCAGGACCAGCACCATGATGCCGATGGCCACGATCAGGATGGGCTCGATGGCATCGCTCAGATACTTGAGGTCGTAGTCGACCTCGCGCTCGTAGAACTCGGCGGCCTCGAACAGCATGTCATCGACCGAGCCGGTCTCCTCGCCGACCGAGAGCATCTGCAGGATCAGGGTGGTGAACAGCCCGGAGGCGGCCGCCGTGCGGGTCAGGGAGTCGCCGCGCTCGATACCGTTGCGCATGCCGGTGATCTTCTCGCCCACGTAGAGGTTGTCCACCGCGCGCGCGACGGTGGCGAGCGCCGGCACCAGCGGGACGCCCGCCCTGAACGAGATCGCGAACGAGCGCGCGAACCGCGCCAGGGTCGCGCGCAGGATCAGGTCGCCGACCAGCGGAATGCGGAGCTTGAGCCGATCCCAGTTGCGACGTCCGGCCTCGGTGCGCAGGTAGCGGCGCCACCACCACACCGCGACCACCGCTGCGACCAGCATGTGCGGCCAATAGCTGACGAAGAAGGCCGAGACCCCGAGCAGCAGCTTGGTAGCCCAGGGCAGCTCGATCTGGAAGCCGGCGAACACGCGCGCAAAGGCCGGGATCACCACCACGTTGATGATCACCATCGCGATGACGATGGCGCCGATCACCACCATGGGGTAGCGCATCGCCGAGCGGATCCGGTTGCGCGTGTCCTTCTCCTGCTCCAGATAGCGCGCCATCTGCAGGAAGGCCTCGTCCATCTGGCCGGTGTTCTCGCCCACCTGCACGATGCTCACGTAGAGGCTGCTGAAGACGTCGGGGTGGCGGCCCAGGCTCGCCGACAGCGTGCGGCCGGTCTCCAGATCCTCGGCCACTTGGCCTAGCACCTCGACCAGGCGCTCGTTGCGGGTGGTTTCCTCGAGCCCGGCCATGGCGCGCAGGATCGGCACGCCGGCCTTGAGCAGGGCGTACATCTGGCGGCTGAGGAAGATCAGGTCATCGATGCTGACCTTGCGCCGGCGCAGGCGCAGGCCGCCAGCCTTCGCCGCCGGGCGCTCGGCGGCCTGCTCGGTGATGCGCACCGGGGTGATGCCCTGCCCGGCGAGCTGGGCGGCGATTGCGCCCTTGTCGGCACCGTCCAGGAGGCCCTCCACCGCCGCGCCGCCCTGATCCCGGCCATTGAAGTGAAATCGTGCCATGGCCCCTCGACCGCTAGCCGGCGGCGGCCTCGTCGGCGACCTCCGCCTCGGCGTTCTCGGCCTCCGCCGCGCTGGTCTCGATCTGGCCGGCCACGCGCAGCACCTCCTCCAGCGTGGTGACCCCGCTGCCCGCATAGTCCAGCGCGCACAGGGTGAGCGAGCGGTAGTTGGGATCGATGTTCGCCGCGGCGGTGAAACCGGCGGTGTCATCGCGGCGCAGGGCATCCATCATCCGCCCGTCGAGCTCGAGCAACTCGTAGATGCCGATGCGCCCCTGGTAACCGGTGTTGTTGCACTGCGGGCAGCCGCGCCCGTGCCAGAACTCGACGCCGCTGACCGGCGTCGACACCAGCGACTCCAGCGCGCCGCGCTGACCGCGATCGGGCTTGAACGGCTCCTTGCAGCTTTCGCACACCTTGCGCACCAGCCGCTGGGCGATGATCGCGCGCAGCGAGGCGGCGACCAGAAAGCCCTCGGCGCCCATGTCGATCAGGCGGCTGGCGCTGCTGACCGCATCGTTGGTGTGCAGCGTCGAGAGCACGAGGTGCCCGGTCATGGCCGCGCGCAGGCCGATCTGCATGGTCTCCTCGTCGCGCATCTCGCCGACCAGGATGATGTCCGGGTCCTGGCGCAGGGCGCTGCGCAGAATACTGGCGAAGGTCAGGTTGATCTTGGTGTTGACCTGCACCTGGTTGATGCGCGGCAGCTTGTACTCGACCGGGTCCTCGGCGGAGATGATCTTCTTCTCGGGACTGTTGAGCTCGCTCAGCGCAGCGTAAAGAGTGGTCGTCTTACCGCTGCCGGTGGGGCCGGTGACCAGGATCATGCCGTAGGGCCGGCGGATCATGGAGCGGAAGCGCGTCAGGATCTCGCTCGGCATGCCGAGCTGCTCGAGATCGAGCATCCCCGCCGACTGGTCGAGCAGGCGCATGACCACTGACTCCCCGTACTGAACCGGCATGGTGGAGATACGGACGTCGATGCCGGAGCCGCGCACCCGGACGGCGAAGCGACCATCCTGGGGCAGGCGCTTCTCTGAGATATCGAGACCGGCCATGAGCTTCAGGCGCGAGACCAGGGCCGCGGCGATGCGCCGCTCCTTCATGACCTGTTCCTGGAGCACTCCGTCGATGCGGGTGCGGATGCGCAGCACGCTCTCGTCGGGCTCGATGTGGATGTCCGAGGCGTTGGCGCGCGCGGCGTCCTCGAACAGGGTCTGCAGCAACTTGACCACGGGGGCTTCGGTGACGTCCTCGCCCTGACCGAGCTGGGCGAGGTCGATGCCGGTCTCGCCCAGCTCCTCGTCGAGCTTTTCGGCGAGGGTGCTGATCTCGGCGGTATGGCGGTAGGTCTGGTCAATGGTCGCCAGCAGGTCCGAGTCGCGCACGATCGCCTGGTGCACGGGGCGGCGCAGGATGCGGCAGATCTCGTCGTAGGCGAAGATGTCGGTCGGATCCGACATGCCGACCAGGGCGCCGCTGTCGTCGGCCTTGAGCACCAGCGCACGGAAGCGGCGGGCGTAGGTCTCGGGGAGCAGGCGCACCACCTCAGCCTCGTACTTGTAGCGGCGCAGGTCGATGTTGGGGATCTGCAGCTGCTGGGCCAGGAAGTCCAGCATGCGATCCTCGGTGATCATACCCAGTTTGATCAGCGTGCGCCCCAGCTTGAGGCCGAGCTTCTTCTGTTCGCCCAGCGCCTGCTGCAGCTGCTCGGGCGTGATCACGCCCTTCTCGACCAGCAGATCACCCAGACGAATGCGTTGGCGGACCGCCATGCGCGTGCCTAAGGGGTGCGGCTGAGTTGCTCGGCGCCGGCACCGGTCGCGGCACGCAGCGCGTCCAGGCGGCGCTGGACGAAGGCCTCGACCTCCCGGCTCAGGCCACCGACCCGGCGTGCCTGCTCCAGGGCCTGCAGGGCAGCGGCGCGCTCGCCCAGGCTCTCCAGCGACAGGCCCAGGCCCAGCCACCAGGCGCCGCGCCCGGGTGCGACGCGCAGCGCGGCACGGTAGGCGGCAACCGCCTGGCCGTGACGGCGCAGGCGCTGGTAGAGCGCCGCCAGCAGGCCGTAGTAGTCCGGGTCCAGCTCCACGGCCGGCAGCGCGCGCTCGAGCGCCTCGACCGCCGCCTCGGTGGCGCCGCGCTCCGCGAGCACGCGTCCATAGATCAGCGCCAGACCGCGCTGCGCCGGATTAGCCTCCAGGCTGGAGCGCAGCAGCTCCTCGGCCTCCGGGCCACGAGCGGCGCGCACCAGCTGTACCGCCAGCAGCTCACGCGCCGCGGCCAGGCCGGGATCCAGCGCCAGGGCCTCGCGCAGGCTGACCTCCGCCTCGGCGATCCGCCCCTCCTTGACCAGGGCCGCGCCCCTTCGGTAGGCGTGCCCGGCACGCTCGGCCACGCTGGGTGCACGCGGCACGCGGCGCACCGCCGGCTCGGAAGCCTGGGCGACGGACGCAGCAGAGTCCTGGCTCAGCGGGGCGGGCTGCGGCTCGGGCTGGGTCGCCGCCACGGCTTGCCCGACCGGCGGGCTCGCGGCCGCCGGGGTTTGCCGGACGGCGGCCGAGCGGGATTCGGGACCCGATACGGCCTTCGCGCGCTGGCGCAGGGTCTCGGTCGAGCCGACGGCTGCAGCGCTGGGCCTCGCGGTCGGTGCGTCCGCGGGCGGCGGCATGGACTCTGGTTGCTTTGGCGCCAGCTCCGCCGGACGTTCCGCTGTGCCCGCGGGCGGCGATTCCCGCCCGGGCTCGGCCGCGGCCAGTGCCCTCTCGGGCACTGGGGGGGTGGCGGCAAGCGGCGGCACGGGCTTGCCGAGATAGGCCCAGGCGCCGACGCCGACGGTCACGGCCAGGCTGAGGGCGGCGACCCACACCGCCAGCCAGCGGCGGCGCGAACCGCCCAAGGCCGGAGCCTCCAGGTTGCGCAGCACGGCGGCACCCGCCATGTCCGGCGCACGGCGCGCCTCCAGGTCCTTCAGCATCTGGTTCACCAGGCTCATGGCAGCACCCCCGCGAGCACCGCGCCCGCACCCACGGCAAAGCCCGCGGCGACCCCCACCAGCGACCAGACCCAGCGCGGCCGCCACTGGCGCGCGCGCTCGGCGGTGTCCTCGGTGTCGCGCGCCGCGGCGCGCAGGTGACGCCGCTCCACCAGCGCGGAGCCTTCACCGTAGGCCGCCATCAGCGCCTTGTGACAGAGGATGTTGAGCAGTCGCGGGATCCCGCCGGAGATTCGGTGGAGATCCCTCATCGCCCCGCCGCCGAAGGGCAGCCGGCCGCGCGCGCCGGCGACGTAGAAGCGGTGCGCGACGTAGCCGCGTGCGGACTCCAGGTCGAGGTGCGGAATGCGGTAGGAAAAGGCGATGCGCTGGCGCAGCTGGCGCACAGCCGGGCGGGCGAGGATCTGGTCCAGCTCCGGCTGGCCGAAGATCACCACCTGCAGCAGCTTGGACTTCTCGGTCTCGAGGTTGGAGAGCAGGCGCAGCGCCTCCAGGGTCTCTACGGGAATGGCCTGGGCCTCGTCGAGGATGAGGACCACCCGCCGGCCCTCGCGCGTGAGCTCGACCAAGCGCTGGTTGATCAGCTGCAGCAGCCGGTACCAGCCCTGGTTGCGCGGCGGGCTCAGGCCCAGCTCGTCCGCGAGCGCCAGCACCAGCGCGGTCTGGGTCAGCAGGGGGTTGGGAATGTAGGCGGTGTGGAACTCGGTGCCCTCGAGCTCCTTGAGGAGCAGGCGGCACAGCAGCGTCTTGCCGGTGCCCACCTCGCCGCTGACCTTGATGAAGCCCTCGCCGCTGCGCAGGGCCAGCAGCAGGACGTTGAGTGCCTCCTGGTGGCCGGCGGACTTGTAGAAGTAGTCGGTGTCCGGGGTCAGCCGGAAGGGCAGCTCGCGCAGTCCGAAGTGGTCCAGGTACATGGTGGTCCTCCCGGGACGCTACATGGGCTCAGCGCGCGCCCGAGCCGCTCTCGTTCCAGCGCCGCAGCCGCTCGGCGCTCTCGCGCAGGTACTCGCGGTTCTGGCTTCCTGCGGCATCGACGACCACCGGGCGCAGCAGGATCACCAGCTCGGTCTTCTGGCCCGAGGTGCGCTTGTGCTTGAACAAGCCCCCCACCACCGGCACGTCGCTCAGCCCCGGGGTGGCCGCATCGCTGCGCCGGGTCTCGTCCTTCATCAGGCCGCCGATCACCACCACCTGGCCGCTGCGGGCGCGCACGATGCTGTCGGACTCGCGCACGCTGCTGAAGGCCAGGGGCAGGGACTGGGTCTGGCCCGCCACGGTGATGCTCTTCACCTGGTCCACCACCTCGCTAACCGTGGGGTGGATGTGCAGGATGATCTCGCCGCTGCGGGCGATCTGCGGGGTCACGTCGAGCGCGATGCCGGAGAAGAACGGCGTCAGCTCGATCTCCGGGGTGGTGGTGGTCGCGGTTCCCGTGGTGGTGGTGGCCGAGATCTCGGTGACGAAGAACTCGTCGGTACCGACCTTGATGACCGCCTTCTGGTTGTTGACCGTCGCCACCCGCGGGCTGGACAGCACCTGCACGTCGCCCTGGGTCTTGAGCAACTCGAGAAAGGCGTTGAAGCTGCTGGCGCTGACCGCGGCGGTGAATACGCCGCCGAAGGCCGAGGTCGCGGTGCCCACCACCGGGATGGCCGCCGTGGGATCGAGCACACCGGCATTGCCGGCGACCTCAGAGACCCCCGAATCGAAGATGGTGCCGCCGCCGGTCTGGCCGATGACCAGCGACTCGCCGTTGTGGGTGCCGAGCTGGGCCCAGTTGATACCCGACTGGAAGCCGCTGCTCAGGGTCACCTCGACGATCTTGGCCTCGAGGATCACCTGCCGCTGCAACACCTCCAGGGTGGCGCCCAGGTAGGCCTCCACCTCGCGCAGCTCGGCCGGCAGCGCGCGGACCACAACCACGCCCGACTGCGGCGATATGACGACGCTGCGCCCCTCGCCGCTCACCAGCGTGCGCAGCGCCTGCTGCAGGTCGGCCCAGAAATCGGCGCTCGACTCGGTCTGGATCTGGCTCGAGGGTACCGTCTCGCTGACGGTGCCGCCCGAGTCGTCACCGCTGCTGGTGATCTTGTCCGAGACCTGGCCGGAGCTCACCGCGGTGCGCGAGCTGCCGGAGCGGCGCACGTTCAGGTAGTCGACGAAGAAGATCCGCGACTGCATGCGCACCGGCAGCACCAGGTAGCCGCTGGCGGCGCTGCGGTACTCGTAGCCATAGACTTCGCGCACCGTGTCCATGACCTCGGCCACCGTCACGTTCTTGAGGTCGAGCGACACCGTTCCGCTGACCTCCGGATGCACAACCATGTTCGTCGCCGTGCCCTCGACCAGGCCCATGAAGAAGGCGCGGGCCTCGGCGCGGTGCACCCGCAGGTCGAAGCGCGGCTCCGGTGCCGCGACCGGGCCGCTGGGCAGCGGCACGGCGATCGGCGGCAGCAGGGTGTCGGAAACCGCTTTCGGCACCTCTCCGGCGGCGCTCGGGGCGGGCTCGCGCTGGGCCTCGTCCAGCGTCTGCTGAACGGCCTCCAGGGTGCTGCCGCCGCGCGGCGCGGGTGCCGCGCACGCCGCCACCAGCAGTCCGATGACGAGCAGGTGAAGCAGCCGTATCGCGATCGCGGTCTTCATGCCCTTGCTACCTCGCGGCCGGCGCGCGTACCCGCGCCGACTTCAGTCTCAGGGTCCGGCTGCCCGCCGCACCCTCCAGCCGCACCTGGCCCGGCTCGATCGCTACCAGGCGCCAAGGGCCGATGCGCTCGCCGAGCTGCACCGGGCGGTCGTTGATGATCGCCACCCGCCGACCCGCCGACACCATGGTCGAGGTCAGCACCAGCGGCCCGCCCGTCGGCGCGACCGCGGGCGCCGCCGCGGGCGAGCGACCCGGGGGGCGCAGCGGGTCCTCCAGCGTCGCCGCCGAGACCCCGGTCGCGACCAGGGCGCAGGCCGCGATCAGCGGCAAACGCCTAGGCACCGACCCAGCCCTCCTTGACGCTCAGCGTGTAGAGGGTGAGGCGCACCTGCGCCTTCGGATACTGCACTACGTTCAACTCCAGTCCTTCCCAGTAAAAGGTCCAGTCCAGCGCCTCGAGGCGCTTGAGGTAGCGCAGGATGTCGAGGTAGCCACCCTGTACCTCCAGCACCATGGTGTGGCGAAACAGCCGCGCCGGCGCCTGGCCTTCCGCACCCGGCTTGGCCTCGCCACCGGCCGCCGCAGCCGTCAACTGCACCGCCTCGGTGCCCCGGTTTTCCAGGCGCACCAGCTCCAGGCCCTTCTCCCGCGCCAGCATGTCGCGCAGGGCCTCAGTCATCTGGATCGGCTGGATCAGGCCCACCATTAGCACCTGCAACTGCTCGTCTACCTGCCCGTGCTGCTGCCGCAGCGCGTTAACCTGGGCACGCAGCGCCTGGTTCGGGTCCTCGGCCAGGCGCGCGCTCAGCCCCTGCAGCCGGTCCGTGAGCGCCGCGACCTGCTGCTCGAGCGACTGCGCCGCGCGGCGCGCCGTCTGCGTCTCGTTGCGCAGCGGGTTCACCGCCAGGGTGTCGGCGAGCACCACGATCGCCGCGGCCACCATCGCCAGCACCAGCCAGCGCTCCCGCGGCGCCCGTGCCTCGAGCCACGCGACCAGTTTGTCCCACTGTTCCTTCATCTGCGCCCCGTCGCCCTCAGCGTCCTTCCGGCACCGTGCGCACGGCGAAGTCCAGGCGTCGGCCGCCCTCCTCGCGCAGCATGCGCAGGGTCTGGAACTCGTGGCCGGCGAAGGTCGGCTCGCGGCCGATCGCCTCCAGGAACCGCGGCAGCAGATCCGCTTCCAGCACGCTGCCCTCCAGCCCGAGGCGCGCGCCGCCGGCGCCGATGGTGATGCCGGTCAGCCACAGGCCGGTCACCGGCCGCCGTGCCAACCCTTCGAGATGCGCCGAGAAGCCCTGGCGGTTGCCCGCCTGGTCGCTGCTCAACACCGCCAGCACGGCGCGCTTGGCCGCCAACTCCTGCTGCAGGCGCTCGGCCTCGCGGTCGAGGACGCCGCTGGCCGCGCGCTGGCGCAGCTCGGCCTCGACCCGCGCCACCCGGGCCTCGAGCTCGCTCTGCTCGGCACCGAGCCGGGCCAGCTCCGAGCGCGCCTGCTCCAGCTCCCAGCGACTCCAGCCGTACCAGGCGAGCGCCAGCACCAGCGCGGCGCAGGCGGCCACCAGCAGCTGGCGCCCGGCGGCGCTTGAGGGGGTCCTGGAGAGCGACTCCCGGTAGAGGTTGATACGCTGCATCAGGCGGCCCCCGCCCGTAGGCGCAGGGCCCCGCCCAAGGCGCCCAGGCAGGCGGCAAGGTCCTGCGGCGTCGGCTGCTCGGCCCAGTCGAGCACCGCGGCCGGATCGAACAGGCTGACCCGCACGGTGAGGCTGCGCTCCAGCGCTTCGAGCAGCGCCGGCAGGGGCTCGGCGGTCGGCATCAGGATCAGGGAGTTGATCGGCGCCTGTCCGAAATGGCTTTCGAAGTAGTCCAGGGAGCGCTGGATCTCGAGCACCATGCCCTCGAGCTCGTGACTGAACTGGGCGCCCTCGAGGTCCTCGGAGCGCGGCTCCAGGGCGGCCAGCCGCTCGACCCCGACCCCGAGCGTCCGGGCGAGGTAGAGCGCCGACTGGCGGTAGAGCGCCACGCTGCTGTTCTGGCGCCCGACGCAGAGCACGGCGACGCCGGTGGCGTTCTCGGGCATCAGCTCGACGAGATTCCCCACGGCGAGCTCGGGGATATCGACGACCTCCAGCTTCAAGCCCGCGTCCTGGACTTGGCGCACCTGAGAGCGGATCGCCTCGCCGCGCGCGGCCACCACGTAGGCGCTGCGCGCGCTGCTCGAGCCGGCGGGGAGCTCGAACACGTCGATCGCCGCCGTATCGACCGGAAAGTCCACCAGCTCGCGAACGCGCCAGCGCGCGGCCTCGCGCAGTTCCCCCGGCTCCACCGAGGGCCGCTCGATCTGCAGCATCTGGTAGCCGCCCGGCTCGAGGACCAGCACGCAGGGGCTGCCGCGCAGGTCGTGGCGGCCGACGAGCCCGGCCAGGCCCTGCGGCAGCTCGTCGGGGGCGGCGAGGGGAGCCTGGGCGAACAGGACCACGCCTGGCGGCTCCTCGCCCCGCGCCTGGCGGACGCGGGCCGCCGCCACCCGGTCGGGCGCGAGCGTGAGCCCGATCCGATCGGCTCCCTTACTCGATCTGGTGCGCCAAGAGAACAATCGAAGTCCCCGTATCAGCCTCGGTCCCGGCCCGACCGCGCGCGGGGGTCAACGCCACCAAGCCCCCGTCGCTAAGACATTGTCCCTTGTTGCATTAGGGATCTGGCCACTATATATCAAGTATCGATTTATATATCCAGCCTAACCTGCTATAGCGGCTGTAATTTTATCGAGTTTAGAGCCTTCAGGAAGGATTGAGTTGCAGGCTGCCGGTGAGCGCGCTCACCGAGTCGAAGCCGTGGCGCGCCAGGTAGTCGGCGATGCCACGATTGATCTCCTGGCAGATCAGCGGCTGGTAGAAGAGCGCGGTGCCGATCCCGACCGCGCTGGCGCCGGCGATCAGGAACTCGATGGCGTCGGCGACGCTGGCGATTCCGCCCTGGCCGATGATGGGAATCGCGTGGGGACGGCAGACCCGGTGAACCTGGTGCACCTTGAGCAGGGCGATGGGCTTGATGGCGGGGCCCGACAGCCCGCCCTGGTTGTTGCCGATGACCGGCGTGCGGCTCTCGATGTCGATGGCCATGCCCATGAGCGTGTTGATCACCGCGAAGGCGTCGCTGCCGGCCTCGATGCAGCGGCGCGCGTTTTCGGCGATGTCGGTCTGGTTCGGCGAGAGCTTGGTGATGATCGGCTTGCCGGTCACCGCGCGGCAGGCGGCCACCACCCGGGCGGACATGTCCGGGTCGTTGCCGAAGGTGACCCCGCCCTCCTTGACGTTCGGACAGGAAATGTTGATCTCCAGGGCGTCGATCGGGGAGTCGTCGAAGCGGCGCGTCACCTCCGCGTACTCCTCGACCGTCGAGCCCGAGACGTTGGCGATGAAGCGGGTCTCGGAGAAATCGAGCTCCGGGAGTATGTGCCGCACGACGTGATCGACTCCGGGGTTCTGCAGCCCGATGGCGTTGAGCATGCCCCCGGGAGTTTCGCAGACGCGGTGAGCGGGGTTGCCGAGCCGCGGCTCCAGCGTCGTGCCCTTCAGGCACACGGCGCCCACGTCGCGATTGGAGAAACCCTCGATGCGCGTGTATTCCTCGCCGAATCCCACGCAGCCCGACAGCAGCACCAGCGGCGTGTCGAAGCGCAGGCCGCAGAAATCCAGCGCCAGCATCCGTTTAGCGTCGGGGGTCATATCGAATCATGGACGAGTGGCGAGAACCCTGGCGTCATCGATCTCGGCACTCGCAACTCGAGACTCGAAGCTCCAAACTGCCTTCATGTTTCACATCGTACTCTACCAGCCCGAGATACCGCCCAATACCGGCAACGTGGTCAGGCTGTGCGTGAACGCAGGCGCCCGGCTGCACCTCATCCATCCGCTGGGATTCGCGCTCGATGATCGCCGACTGCGGCGCGCCGGGCTCGATTACAGCGAGCGCGCGCTGCTGCGAACGCACGCCAGCCTGGAGGCCTTTCGCGGCGAGGTCGGCCCCGGCCGGGTCCTGGCCTGCTCCAGCCGCGCGCGCCGGCCCCATGACCAGATCGACTATCGACCGGGCGATGCGCTGCTCTTCGGCCCCGAGACCCGCGGCCTGCCGATCGAACTGATGGAGGAACTGGGGCCGGAGCACTGCCTGCGAATCCCAATGGTGGCCGGCAATCGCAGCCTCAACCTGTCCAACGCCGTGGCGATCGTGCTCTACGAGGCCTGGCGCCAGCACGGCTTCGCCGGTGCCGGCTGAGCGGAGGGCGCTACTCGAACTCGGCCTTCTGGTCGCGCACCAGCAGGGCCTGCACCGCGACGCGCGGCGCACGGCCCTCGTAGAGCACGCGGTAGGTCTGCTCGGTGATCGGCATCTCCACGCCGCGGGCATGCGCGAGGCGCCGTACCTCCTGGGTGGTGCGCACGCCCTCGACCACCTGGCCGATCTCCCGCGCTGCCTGTTCCTGCCCGAGACCGCGCGCCAGGGCGAGCCCCATGCGCCGGTTGCGAGACTGATCGTCGGTGCAGGTGAGCACCAGGTCGCCCAGGCCGGCCAGGCCCATGAAGGTCTCGCGCTCCGCGCCCATGGCCTCGCCAAGGCGCATCATCTCCGCCAGGCCGCGGGTGATCAGCGCGGCGCGCCCGTTGGCGCCGAAGCCGAGCCCGTCGGCAATCCCGGCGGCGATGGCGAGCACGTTCTTGACCGCCCCACCCAGGCCCACGCCAACCAGGTCGGAGCTGGTATAGGCGCGGAAACGGGAGTTGTGCAGATGCAGGGCGACCTCGCGCGCGAACTCCTCGGAGACCGAGGCGACGGTCAGCGCCGTTGGCAGGTCCGCCGCCACCCCGCTGGCAAAGCTCGGGCCGGAGACCGCCGCCAGCGGCCGCTCCGGGCCCAGCACCTCGGCGGCAACCTCATGCAGCAGCCGGCCGTCGACCAGGCCCTTGGTGGCCCAGGCCACGCAGTGCTCCGGGCCCAGCAGGGGGCGCAGCTGCTCGAGGACCGGCTTGAAGCCGTGGCTCGGGACCACGACCAGGATGTCGCGCACCGTGGCGACGGCGGCAGCCAGGTCGGCAATCGGCTCGATCTGGGCCGGCAGCGGATGACCCGGCAGATAGCGGGCGTTGGCCCGGTCGCGGCGCAGGGCCTCGACGTGCTCGGCGTGATGGTCCCAGAGATGAACGCGCCGGCCGTTGCGCGCCAGCAGCAGCGCCAGGGCGGTCCCCCAGGAGCCCGCCCCCAGCAAAGCGATGGCGGTACCGCTTGCGTTCACGGCCCGCGGGTCCCGAGCGAGGCCGGGCTCAATGCGTCTGGGCCTTCTGCTCCCGCTGCTGGCGGACGTGCTCGGCGTAGAGGGCGTCGAAGTTCACCGGCTGCAGCAGCAGCTGGGGGAATCCCGCCTTGCCGACCAGGTCGGAGACCGCCTCGCGGGCGTAGGGAAAGAGCACGCCGGGACAGAAGCTGCCCAGCACCACGCCGAGTTCCTCGGCGCTGAAACCCTCGACCGCGAACACCCCGGCCTGCTTGATCTCGACCAGGAAGGCCGTCTTGTCCTTGAGCTTGGCGGTCACCGTCACCGTCAGCACCACCTCGTGCATGCCCTCGGCAATCTGGGTGGTCGCGGTGCCGAGTTGGACGTCGGCGTTGGGCGACCATTGCTCGTTGAACACCTGCGGCGTCGCCGGCGCCTCCAGCGAGACGTCCTTGAGGTAGAGCTTGTGGATGTTGACCTGCTTGGCCGGCGCCTGAGGCTGCGCCTGTTCAGGCTTCTTTTCGCTCATGTTCTGGTCCCCTGGTGTGAGAGCCGTGCCTCATGCCGGCGCCGCTAGGCGCGCAGCGCTACCCGTCAGCCGCCGGCTTCCTCGATGCCGAGCAGGCCATCGAGCTCACCGTCCATCTCGAGCTCGATCATGTCATCGAAGCCGCCGATGCCGCGACCGTCGACGAAGACCTGGGGCACGGTGTCGCGACCACTGCGCCGCTCCATCTCCTGCCGGCGCGCCGGCTCGAGGTCGACCCGAATGTCCGCGAAAGCGACCCCCTTCTTGTCCAGCAGCCGGCGGGCGCGGACGCAGTACGGGCACAGGCCGGTGGTGTAGATCTCGATGCGGGACATCACACCGCTTGCGGTCATTTGCGTTTCTTGGGCCGACCGGCCTTGCTGATCGGCAGGTTGGCATTCTGCCACTCGGCAACGCCGCCGCGCAGCGCGTAGACCTCACCGAACCCGCCCTTGACCAGCTTGTTGCAGGCGCCACCGGCGCGTGTGCCGGTCTTGCAAGCAACGATCACCGGGCGCGCCTGGTGCTCGCGCAGCTCGTCGATTCGCTTGTCGATGGCGGCCAGCGGAATGTGCTGCGCATCGAGGATGTGGCCGCTGTTGAACTCGTGGGTCTCGCGCACGTCCAGCACCAGGGCGTCCTTCTGGTTGATCAGCGCGGTCGCCTCCATGGGGGTGAGCGCCTTGTACTTGCGGAAATGCGGGGCGAAGAAGGAGTGCGCCAGCATCAGCAGCGTCACCACCAGCGCCGCCATGAGCTCCCAGTGGTTGGTGGAGAATTCGATCAGTCGTTCCATGGGGTCAGCGTGTCAGTAGCGGCGCTCCGGCGGGGAATCGGTCGCCAAAAAAAACGATGCCCGCACGCTCGGGTGCGGGCGTTCGGGACCCGCGCCGCGGCGGGACCCGTCTGCGACCCGTCGCTCCGACCGCTCAGTGCGGGTTGGAGCAGAACACGTCGCGCATCATGTCGAGCAAGCGTAAGGTCCGCGCGTCTCCCACCCGGTAAAAGACCCGGTTGGCATCTTTGCGGGATGCAAGTATACCCTTGTCACGTAGGATGGCGAGATGCTGCGAGATATTGCTCTGCGAGGTGCCGACATGCTCGGCGATCTCCTGGACGCTGACCTCCCGTTCGCCCAGGGTGCAAAGGATCTTCAGCCGCAGCGGGTGCGACATCGCCTTGAGCGAGCGCGAGGTGCGCTCGATATCCTCGTCGCTGGCCTCGAAGAGGCCCTCGGCTAGCATCATGGGTCGATTCTCCGCCACGTTCGAACCGGTCGGCCGGGCCCCGGGGGCGCTCCCTGCGCGCGGGGCTATCAATAATCAATTATACAATAATATGCTTGAATACCTATGGGCGTGAAGGCTCGCTCAAACCCACGCTCGGCTGCCCCGGGGCACCGCAGCTCGGCGCGCGGCCGCCCGACTTTGGCGCTGCTCGGGCTGCTCCTCGCGCTGGCCCCGCCCTGGGCCCCGGCGGACCCGAGCCCGGGCGAGCGGCTGGCTGCGGTGCGCGAGCGCATCGCCCAGCTCGAGCAACTGCTCGGCGAAACGCGCACGCGCAAGCGGGACCTCGAGCACGGGCTCCGCGACATCGAGAAGGACATCGGCGCCCTGAGCGGCGAGCTGCGCCGCCTCGACGCCCGACTGGCCGACGGCCAGCGCGAGCTCGAGGCATCCGAGCGCCGGCGCGCCGCGCTGCGGGCCTCCCTGGGCGAGCAGCGCGAGATCCTTGCCGCCCAGATCCGGGCGGCCTACGCGATGGGTCGCCAGGAGCAGATCAAGCTGCTGCTCAACCAGCAGGACCCAGCGGGGATGGGCCGGACGCTGGTCTACTACGACTACTTCCACCGGGCCCGGGCGGAGCAGATCGCGGCTGTGCGCGCGACCCTGGCGGAGCTCGATGCCGTCGAGCTGCGCATCGCCGAGCAGAACGCCGAGCTGCAGGGCCTGCGCAATCGGCGGGCGGCCGAGCGCGACGCCCTCGCCGCCGGCCGCGAGACCCGCCGCCGCCTGGTGGCGCGCCTGGACCGCGAGCTGGCCGACACCGGCCAGCAGATCGCAACCCTGCGCGAGGATGAGCAGCGCCTGGTGCAGCTGCTCGAGTCCCTGGCGCGCAGCGCCGGGCTGCCGACCGGCGAGGCGGCCGAGCGCACCTCCTTCGCCAAGCTCAAGGGCAGGCTGCCCTGGCCCGTGCAGGGCCGCGTGATCGGCCGCTTCGGAGCCGCCCGCGGGGTCGGCAAGCTGCGCTGGCAGGGGCTGTTGATCGGCGCCCGCGAGGGCGGCGAGGTCCAGGCGATCTCGCACGGGCGGGTCGCGTTCGCGGACTGGCTTCGCGGATTCGGGCTGCTGCTGATCATCGATCACGGCGACGGCTACATGAGCCTCTACGGGCACAACCAGAGCCTGTTGAAGGAAACCGGGGACTGGGTCGAGCCGGGCGAGCTGATCGCCACCGTGGGCAGCAGCGGCGGGCAGGAGAACCCGGGGCTGTACTTCGAGATCCGTCAGGCCGGCCAGCCGGTCAACCCGCAGCCCTGGTTCACGCGCGGCTAATACATAGGTGAAGACGGCCGATTGGATGTAGGATACCGGTAATAGGCGACCGTCAAGCCCCCAATGCCCGCTCGCGTTTCCGGCCGGCGCCGGAACCCGTACTCCGGGCCAAGCATCTATAAATCATTACACTGCGGTTTTCTTGGCCTCGCGGCCGTGGAGTGGAACATGAAGCTGGTAACGCGCAATCTGCTGATCCTGGCCGTCGGAGTGCTGCTGGGCGCAACCCTGATCCAGGGCCGCGAGGTCCTGGCCGAGCGCCAACAGGCGGCGGGTTCGGAGATACCGCTGGAGGACCTGCGGGTGTTCACCGAGGTCTTCACCCGGCTGAAGAAGGATTACGTCGAGCCGGTCGAGGACAAGGCGCTGCTGGAGAGCGCGATCCAGGGGATGCTGGCCGGGCTGGATCCGCACTCGGCCTATCTGAACGCCGAGGCCTACAAGGAACTGCGCATCGGCACCACCGGCGAGTTCGGTGGGCTCGGCATCGAGGTCGGAATGGAAGACGGCTTCGTGAAGGTGGTCTCGCCGATCGACGACACGCCCGCCCAGCGCGCGGGCGTGCACGCGGGGGATCTCATCATCCGGCTCGACGACACCCCGGTGAAGGGCCTGACGCTCAACGATGCGGTCAAGATCATGCGCGGCAAACCCGGCACCGATATCACGCTCACCATCGTGCGCGAGGGCGAGCAGAAGCCGCTCAAGATCACCATCACCCGCGACGTCATTCGGGTGCGGAGCGTCAAGAACCGGCTGCTCGAGGACGGTTTCGGCTATGTGCGCATCTCGCACTTCCAGGCCAATACCAACCAGTTCGTGCGCGAGGCCGTCTCCAGCCTGCGCAAGGACAGCGGCGGCGAGCTCAAGGGGCTGGTGCTCGATCTGCGCAACAATCCCGGCGGGGTCCTGAACGCGGCGGTGGAGATCAGCGACGCCTTCCTGACCAAGGGCCTGATCGTCTACACCGAGGGCCGGGTGGCGGACTCCAAGCTGCGCTTCAACGCCAACCCAGATGACGTGCTCAAGGGCGCCCCGCTGGTGGTGCTGGTCAACGGCGGCTCGGCGTCGGCCTCGGAGATCGTGGCCGGGGCGCTGCAGGACCACCGGCGGGCGGTCATCATGGGCGAGAAGACCTTCGGCAAGGGCTCGGTGCAGACCATCATCCCGATGCCGAACGAATCGGCGGTCAAGTTCACCACGGCGCGCTACTACACACCCGCGGGCCGCTCCATCCAGGCCGAGGGGATCGTGCCCGACATCGCGCTCGGCAACATGAAGCTCGCCGCCCAGGAGGCGCCCGAGGTCGAGCGGGTCAAGGAGGCCGACCTGTCGCGCCATCTCGAGAACGAGAACGGCGAAGGCGCCGAGGTCCGCACTCAGCCGCAGGCCAAGAAGAAGGCGGGCGCGGCGAACACCGACCTGGCCCGGACCGACTACCCGCTCTACGAGGCCCTGAACCTCCTCAAGGGACTGCAGATCCTGCGCGCCCAGGGCAGCTGATGCCCGGCTGCCGGCGCTCCGGCACAGCGTTCGGCGCGCTCTGCGCGACGCTGCTCTCGGCTGCGGCGGCGGCCGAGCCCCCGCTGGCCCGCCCGGCGATCGGCATCCTGATCGACGATCTCGGCGACCAGCTCGAGGCGGGGCGCGAGGCCGTGGCCCTGCCCGGTCCCGTCGCCTACGCCGTGCTCCCGGGCACGCCCCATGCCGAGACGCTGGCGCGCCTCGCCCATGCCAGCGGCAAGGAGGTGCTGCTGCACCTGCCCATGGACGCAGCGAGCGGCAAGGCGCTCGGCCCGGGGGCGGTCACCCTGGAAATGGGCGAGGCGGAGTTCACCCGCGCGGTCGAGCGGGACCTGGAGTCGGTCCCGCACTCGGTCGGGGTGAACAACCACATGGGCAGCCTGCTCACGCGCCATCCCGGCCACATGCGCTGGCTCATGGAGATCCTGCGCGCCAGGCCCGGCCTGTACTTCGTCGACAGCCGGACCACGGACAAAACCGTCGCCCAGCAGCTCGCCGACGAGCTGGGGATACCGAACACGCGGCGCGACGTGTTTCTGGACGATGACCCGGACCCGCAGGCCATCGAGCACCAGTTCGACCGCCTGCTGCAGCTA
>JBFKOE010000006.1:0-23519 GCA_041629015.1 Gammaproteobacteria bacterium | reverse complement strand
GCGGGTTGAGCAGCCCGCACCGGCACCCGTGCCCGGGACTATTGCAGCAGCACGAAGAATCCGCTGTTGCCGCGCTGCAGGTTCATCAGCAGCGCGGCGCTCGGGTCGGCGGCAGCGCTCAATTCCTTGAGGTTCCGCACCCGCTTGCGGTTGAGCATGACGATCAGGTCGCCCCTGCGCAGCCCGGCGACGTAAGCAGGGCTGCCGCCGGCCACCTCCTGAATCAGCACGCCCTGGTCCCTGTCCTCGCTGCTTTCGGCGAGCACGGCCCCGGCCAGGCGCGGGTGGATCTTCTCGCCGTTGAGCTGCGCGAACTCCGGAGGGGCCACGCGGGCCTTGATGGAGCGGCGCTTGCCGTCGCGCAGGATGGTGAGCTCCACCTTGTCGCCGACCCGCAGCAGGCCGACGTTGTTGCGCAGGTCGGCGCCGTTCTTCACTGGCCTATCGTTGACCGCGATGATCACGTCCCCGACCTTCAGGCCGGCCTGGTCGGCCGGCAGGCCGGGCACCACGTTGGCGACGACCGCGCCGCCACGGTGGCCCTTGAGCTCAAAGGCCCTGGCAAGCTCTGGCGTGAGGTCCTGGACGCCGACGCCGAGCAGCCCGCGCTGTACCTCGCCGTGCTCGACCAGCTGGCGCATGATCTCACGTGCCATGTTGCTCGGAATGGCGAAGCCGATGCCGACGTTGCCGCCCGAGGGGCCGATGATGGCGGTGTTGATCCCGACCAGCTCGCCGCGCAGATTCAGCAGTGCGCCGCCGGAGTTGCCCGGGTTGATCGAGGCATCGGTCTGGATGAAGTCCTCGTAGCCCTCGATCCCCAGACCGGAGCGCCCCAGTGCGCTGACAATCCCGGAGGTGACCGTCTGGCCGAGACCGAAGGGGTTGCCGACGGCGACCACGAAGTCGCCGACCTGCAGGCGGTCGGAGTCGGCGAGCGGCAGGGCCGTCAGGTTCTCCGCGGGAATCTGGATCACGGCGACGTCGGCCTCGGGATCGGACCCTACCAGCTTGGCGCTCAGCGTGCGGCCGTCGCGCAGGGTCACGGTGATCTCGTCGGCCTCGCCGACCACGTGCTGGTTGGTCAGCACGTAACCCTTGTCCGCGTCGACGATCACGCCCGAGCCCGCGCTGGTGGTCTGGCGCTCGCGGGGGCGCGCCGGCAGGTCGAAGAAGCGGCGGAAGAACGGGTCCTGGAGAAGTGGGTTTTCCTGCACCTGGACGCGGCTGAGCGTGGCGATGTTGACGACCGCCGGGGTCGCCTGCTGCAGCATGGGCGCGAGGCTGGGAAGCGGTCGGTCATCGACCGCCGCAGGCAAGGCCGCTTCTCCCGTCGCCGGCGCCAGGGCGGCGCCGAGGAGCGCGAGCAGGGCAAGGGTGGGCAGCACTTGTCGTCGCATGGTCGGCAGTCCTCCTGCGGTTGGGGTTGGATGCCGGGCGGGGTCCGCGGGCGACCCCGGAGCGCGGCAGCCGCCGCCGGCGCTTATCCCAGACAACGCGGGGCGGTGCGGGTTCCCTCGGGGCCATCCGCCGATCGAGCCGCCGAGCGGGCCGGGATTTCCTGGTCGCGTGGCGGGGCCGCAGGGGTTCAAAGGCGGCAGGGCGGAACACAACATATTGTGTTTTCGAGGTTTCTCGACAGGGCTCGAGCCAGGGCCCCTTAGAATTGACAAATAAGATGAGGTAATTTGCATAACTAATTGTAATAATGGTGTTTAAATTTACAGAATCAAAATGTTTCAGAAGGTTGACAGGGCCGCTTCGCGAGGCGTACCCTTCCGTTCCACAACACTAGATGTTGTGCCTATAACAAAGCGCCCGGGCACGCAGTCTGCCCGACCAAACGGCGCCCCGCCGGAAACCGATCCCGGCCGCGGACGAAAAACGGACAATAATTCCTGATAGGAGAGGGTAATAAGCGATGAAATCCGCCCACTTGAAGGTCGTGCCGAACCCTGTCGCGGAAATCCCCTTGCAGGCTGCCTCCCAGGACATCTGGGACAAGAAGTACCGACTCAAGAGCAAGCGGGGCGAGGTCATCGACGAGACCATCGACTCCACCTACCAGCGCGTGGCACGGGCGCTGTCGGAGGTGGAGACCAGCGCCGAGCTGCGCGAGAAGTGGTACGAGCGGTTCCTCTGGGCCCTGCGCCATGGAGCCATCCCGGCCGGGCGCATCACCTCCAACGCCGGCGCGATGGAGCACAAGCCGGCCACCTCGACCATCAACTGCACGGTGTCCGGCACCATCCGCGATTCCATGGACGACATCCTCGGGAAGGTGCACGAAGCGGGGCTGACGCTGAAGGCCGGGTGCGGCATCGGCTACGAGTTCTCGACGCTGCGCCCCCGCGGTGCCTATGTCTCGGGGGCCGGTGCCTACACCTCCGGTCCGCTCTCCTTCATGGATATCTACGACAAAATGTGCTTCACGGTGTCCTCGGCTGGGGGGCGGCGCGGCGCGCAGATGGCGACCTTCGACGTCGGGCACCCCGACGTGATGGAGTTCATCCGCGCCAAGCGCGAGCACGGGCGGCTGCGTCAGTTCAATCTCTCGCTGCTGGTGACCAGCGAATTCATGGAGGCGGTGAAGGAGGACGCCCAGTGGCCGCTCGCCTTCCCGCTCTCGCAACAGGAGGTTGAATCCGACGGCGTCGACCTGGACGATCCGCGGCAAGTGGTGTGGCGCAGCTCGCCGGTCGAGGGCGCCTATGTGACCAATCCCGAGGGCCTGGCCGCCTGCCGCATCTACAAGACCATCCGCGCCCGGCGGCTGTGGGACCTCATCATGGCCTCGACCTATGACTACGCCGAGCCGGGGTTCATCCTGATCGACAAGGTCAACGAGATGAACAACAACTGGTTCTGCGAGGAGGTCCGCGCCACCAATCCCTGCGGCGAGCAACCGCTGCCGCCCTATGGTTCGTGCCTGCTCGGCTCGGTCAATCTCACCAAGTTCGTGCGCGAGCCCTTCACCGCCAAGGCCTGGTTCGACTGGGAACAGTACCGCGAGGTCGTCGCGGTGTTCAGCCGCATGCTCGACAACGTGGTCGAGATCAACGGCCTGCCGCTCGAGGAGCAGCGCCGGGAGATCACCACCAAGCGCCGCCACGGCATGGGCTATCTGGGGCTTGGCTCGGCGATCACCATGCTGCGCATGAAATACGGCGCCCCCGATTCGCTCGAGTTCACCGATCGGGTGACCCGCGAGCTCGCGGTGACCGGCTGGAAGGTGGCGCTGGACCTCGCCCGCGAGAAGGGTCCCGCGCCGGCGCTGGAGCAGCGCTACGAGATCACAGAAGCCGTGCTGCGCAAGCGCCCGGAGCTGGAGCGCGACGGGTACAAGCTCGGCGACAAGGTGCCCGGGCGCATCCTGCACGCGCGCTACAGCCGTTACATGCAGCAGATCGCCGAGGTCGAGCCGGAGCTGGTCGAGGAGCTGGCCGAGGTCGGCGCGCGCTACACGCATCACAGCTCGATCGCCCCCACCGGCACAATCTCGCTGTCACTGGCCAACAACGCCAGCAACGGCATCGAGCCGAGCTTTGCCCACCAGTACGCGCGCAACGTCATCCGCGAGGGCCGCAAGACCAAGGAGAAGGTCGATGTCTTCTCCTTCGAGCTGCTGGCCTACCGCGAGCTGGTGAATCCCAAGGCCTCGCCCCACGCCGAGAAGGACTCGGAACGCCTGCCCGAATACTTCGTTGCCGCCGAGGACATCACCCCCAAGGAGCACGTGGACGTGCAGGCCGCCGCGCAGAAGTGGATCGATTCCTCGATCTCCAAGACGGCCAACGTGCCCACCGACTATCCATACGGAGATTTCAAGGACATCTACCTGTATGCCTACGACCAGGGGCTGAAGGGTTGCACCACCTTCCGCTTCAACCCCGAGGCCTTCCAGGGCGTGCTGGTGAAGGACAAGGACCTGGAGAACACCACCTACTGTTTCACGCTCGACGATGGATCGACGGTCGAGCTCAAGGGCAACGAGGAGGTGGAGTACGACGGCGAGGTGCACACCGCGGCCAACCTCTACGACGCCCTCAAGGAAGGCTATTACGGGAAGCTGTAGCCCTTTAGCGAATCGAGATAAGCGCGGGAGCGATCGCCGGCGAGCGCCGGGATGCCTGCACTCCCGCGGTCAGGAGACGAACACATGACAGTGAAGATCGAGCGCAAGATCGTCGACTACGGCGTGGCCAAGGAGGCGTCGCCCGCGCCGCAGAGGACGGAGCGCGAACCCTCCAAGGTCATCCACATGCACGAGAAGGTGGAGCGGCCCGAGATGCTGCTCGGCTCCACCTACAAGGTGAAGACGCCGCTGTCCGAGCACGCGCTTTACGTGACCATCAACGACATCATCCTCAACCCGGGAACCGAGCACGAGCTGCGCCGGCCGTTCGAGATCTTCATCAATTCCAAGAACATGGACCACTTCCAGTGGATCGTGGCCCTGACCCGAATCATCTCGGCCGTGTTTCGCAAGGGTGGCGATGTCACCTTCCTGGTCGAGGAGCTGAAGGCGGTCTTCGATCCGCGCGGCGGTTATTTCAAGAAGGGCGGCAAGTTCATGCCCTCGCTGGTGGCCGAGATCGGTGACGCGATCGAGAGCCATCTGCGCATGATTGGGCTGCTCAAGGACGAGGGCCTCGACGAGCACCAGCAGCGGCTGGTCGACGAGAAGCGCGCCCAGTACGAGGCCACCCTGCGCAGTGCAGAAGCGGCAGAACCGGGCGAGTTCCCGGACGGCGCCCAGCTATGCGTGAAATGCAACACCCAGGCGATGATCCAGATGGATGGCTGCCTGACCTGCCTGAACTGCGGCGAGAGCAAGTGCGGCTGAAACCTGGATCGGGTTTCGCCAGGCTGGCACGGTGCCGGTATGGCGTGTTTCAGTGCGGGTTCACTGGTGTCCCTTGAGGGGAGCATCGGGCGATAACCAAGAACCAAATTCCGGCACTTGGGACTTACGTCCTCCGACCGTGTCGGCGAGAACAACAATACTGGGGCGGCTCGACCGCCCCTTTTTCTTGACGCTAGCCTGCCCGCGGCGATGTTCGCTCACCGGCCCGCGACTTGCGCCGATGCTCGCGGGGTTCTTTACTGGTGAGGCGATCGATGCCGGGTGATCGGGCTCGGGTGGGGCTTTCCAGCAGCTGCAGAACAGAGGAGATCAGGCGATGGTAACCGCGCTGGTGATGCTGAACGTGGTGCGCGACCACATCCCGCAGGTGGCCGAGGAACTGGCCGGCATTGCGGGGATCTCGGAGGTGTACTCTGTCAGCGGCCGTTACGACCTGGTCGCGATCATTCGCACCCCGGACAACGAAGCCCTCGCGACGCTGGTCACCGAGCGCATGCTCAAGGTGCAGGGGATCACCAGCTCGGAGACCCTAATCGCCTTTCGCGTCTACTCTCATCATGATCTGGAGGCGATGTTCTCGGTCGGGATGTAGCGCCGCGCTAGCGCCGCGCGCGCGTGGTGACCAGGGCGACCCCGGCCGCGGTGATCAGCATGCCGAGCGCCCCGCTGACCGAGAGGGTCTCGCCGAACATCGGCCAGGCGATCAGCGCCGTCATCGGGGGCACCAGGTAGAACAGGCTCGCCACCCGGGCGGCGGCGCCGTGGCGAATGAGCAGCAACAGCAGGCTGATGGCCCCGATCGAGAGCACCAGGGTCAGCCACCCGAGGGCGAACAGGAAGCGGCCGGTCCACTCGATCTGCATGGTCTCGAACAGCGGGGCGAGCAACAGCATCGCCGCCCCCGAGGCGGCGAACTGGATGACCGAGCCGGTGCGCAGGTCCATGCCGCCGCAGTGGCGTTTCTGGTAGAGCGTGCCAAGGGTGATTCCCAGCGTGGCGATCAGCACGGCGCCCACCGCGGGTAGGTTGGCCTCGCCGAGGCCGAGCTTCTGCGCGACCACCAGAAACACGCCGAGCAGACCGAGCCCGAAACCCGCCCACTGGCGGAAGGTGACGCGCTCGCCGAGGTAGGGGCCGGCGACGATCGCCGTCAGCAGCGGCTGCAGGGCGGTGATCAGCGCGGCCGTGCCCGCTGGCAGGCCCTGGTGGATGGCGACGAACACGCCGCCCAAGTAGGTCGCGTGGATCAGCAGTCCGGCCAGCGCGATGTGGCCGATCAGCGCGGGCGCCCGCGGCCACGGGGCCCGCATCAGCACCGCCATGAGCAGCAGGATGAGCGTCACCAGGATGAAGCGCGCCAGCAGGAAGGTGAGCGGCTCGGCGTAGGGCAGGCCGAACTTGGCACCGATGAAGCCGCTGCTCCAGAGCAGGACGAACAGCGTGGGTGCCAGCGCCATCCACGGGGCGGTGCCGCGCTGTTGCGAAGGACTCATGCGAATGCCACCGAGTGTTGTAGTTGTCAGCGAGGTGAAGAGAGCGTGGCCCTCGGGTCCCAGCCGCATTTCGTCTCGGGCGCGCGGCGCAACCGTGGCTGGCACGATTGTAGACCAGCGCCGCGCGGTGACCACCGAGGATCCGCCATGCTGCAGACCGTGATCCTGGGCTGCCCGTGGTGCGGCGAGCCCTGCGAGCTGGTCCTCGACCCCGCCGAGGGCGAGCATACGCGGCTCGAGGACTGTGGCGTGTGCTGTTCGCCCATGGAGGTGTCGGTGGCCCTCGCCACCGACGGCGAGTGGCGCGTCAGCGTGCGCCGCGACAACGAATGAGCACCGAGCACCGGGCGCGCGACCGACGGTGCGAGAGCAAGCGATGAACCCGGCCGCCTACCCGCCGCTGCGCCTGGCTTGGACCATCTGGGGCCTGGGGGCCGCGCTCTACCTGATCGGCTTCTTCCAGCGGGTCGCGCCGGCCGTGATGACCGGCGAGCTGATGAGCGAGTTCGACATCGGTGCGGCCGCGCTCGGCAACCTCTCCGCCCTGTATTTCTACAGCTACGTCGCGATGCAGATCCCGACCGGCTTGCTGGCCGACCGCTGGGGGCCACGACGGTTGCTGACTGCCGGTGCCGCGGTGGCCGCGGCGGGTACGCTGTTGTTCGCCACCGCCTCGACCCTTGCGCTGGCCGGGGCCGGTCGGTTGCTGATCGGCGCCGCGGTGGCGGTGGCCTTCGTCGCCATGCTTAAGCTGGCCGCACACTGGTTCGCGCCGCGCTACTTCGCCTTGACCGGCGGCGTGGCGCTGTTCGCGGGAATCGTGGGCGCGGTGCTGGCCGGGGTGCCCCTGCGGCTGCTGGTGGATGCCTTCGGCTGGCGGCCGGTCTCGCTGGCCGCCGCCGCCGCGACCGCCGCGGTCGCGGCGGCGATCTGGATCGTGGTGCGCGACGACCCGCTCGACAAGGGCTACCGCAGCCACGCCGGCGAGTCCGAGGAGCCCGGCGTGCCCGCCGAGGGCGTGCTCGCAGGACTGCGGCGGGTGCTGCGGGAGCGCAACAGCTGGCTGCTGTTCGCCGTGCCGGGCGGCATCGTCGGTCCGTTGCTCGCCTTCGCCGGGCTGTGGGGTGTGCCCTACCTCAGCACCCATTACCCGCTGAGCGCGGCGGATGCGGCGGCACTGTGCTCGGCGCTGCTGGTCGCCTGGGCGGTCGGCGGACCGGTGTTCGGCGCCGCCTCGGACCGGATCGGGCGGCGCAAGCCCTTGTACGTGCTGGGCGTCGCGGTCGCGGCCGCGGGCTGGGCGGTGGTGCTCATGGTCCCGGGGCTGCCGCTGTGGCTGCTCGGGTCGCTGCTGGTGTTGGTGGGGTTTTTCTCGGGCTGTATGATCATCGGCTTCGCCTTCGCCCGCGAATCGGCGCCCTCGCGCCTGGCGGGGACCGTCGCCGGGCTGATCAACATGGGCGTGATGATGGGGCCCATGCTGCTGCAGCCGGCGGTCGGGTGGGTGTTGGACCAGTACTGGGGCGGCGCGCTCGGCGACGGCGTGCGCTCCTACGGCTTGGCGGCCTACCGCGCGGGCTTCGCGCTAATGCTCGCCTGGGCGGTGCTGGCGTTCGTATTGATCCTGTTCACGCGCGAGACCCACTGTCGAGCCTGGGCGCGCGACCAAGCCGATGACTGACTCCATGCCCCTGACCCTCGCTTTCCGTCTGCGCCTGCTTGCGCTGCTCGTGGCCGGCATGGCGCTGGCCGCGCCGGCGCCGGCCAGCGAGCGCGGCCTGCTGTGGCGCGTGGAGGGCGCGGCCGGCCCGCCCAGTCATCTGTTCGGCACCATTCACAGCGAGGATCCGCGCGTGGCGCGCCTGGCCGAGCCCGTGCGCCGCGCGCTCGACCAGAGCAGGCACTTCGTCATGGAGGTGGTGCTGGACGAGATCGATCTCCTGGCGGTGGCGGGTGCCACCGCGCTGCCGCCGGGGCAGAGCCTGCGCACGTTGCTCGGCGATACGCTGTTCCGCCGGGCCGCCGACGCGCTCGCGCTGCGCGGCTACCCGGAGGCGGCCGTCGACCGGCTCAAGCCCTGGATGGTGATCGTGACGGTCAGCTCGCCACGCCTGAGCACCGGCCAGATCCTCGACCTGGTGCTGCTCGAGCGGGCGCGCGCGCGCGGGATTCCGGTTTCGGGCCTGGAGAGCATGGAGGAGCAGCTCAACCTGGTCGACGACCTCCCCCTGGAGGAGCAGATCGCCGCGCTGCGCGACACGCTCGAGAACCTCGAGGCGATCGAGACCAGCTTCGAGGAGATGCACGCCGCCTACCTGCAGCGCGACCTCTCCGCGCTGGTGGCGCTCAATGAGCGCTACCAGCAGCTGGGCGATACCGAGATCGGCGAGAAGTTCATGCGCCGCCTGATCGACGAGCGCAACGAGCGCATGGCCGCGCGCCTGCAGGCGCGCCTGGAGCGCGGCGGGGTGTTCGTCGCGGTGGGCGCTCTGCATCTGCCGGGCAGGGAAGGCCTGATCGAGCTGCTGCGCCGGCGCGGCTACCGAGTCAGCGCGGTGCACTGAGATGTTTCCGCTTCACGACGACAATCCCACCGAGACCACGCCGATACTCACGGTCGCCCTGATCGTGACCTGCGTGCTGGTCTTTCTCTGGCAGATCTCGCTCAGCGAGCAGGACCAGATCCGCGCGGTCTACAGCTTCGGCGTGGTGCCGGCGGTGCTGTTCGACCACAAGCAGCTCGCGCCGCAGCTGGCGCTGATTCCGGCCGAGGCGGCGGTCTTCACCAGCATGTTCATGCACGGTGGCTGGATGCACCTGATCGGCAACATGCTGTTCCTGTGGATCTTCGGCAACAACGTCGAGGACGCGCTCGGCCGCGCGCGCTTCATCGTCTTCTACTTCGCCTGCGGAATCGCGGCGGCGCTGACCCAGTCGCTGGCGGACACGCAATCGACCATCCCCATGATCGGGGCGAGCGGGGCCATCTCCGGGGTGCTCGGTGCCTACCTGCTGCTCTATCCCCACGCGCGGGTGCTGGTGCTGATTCCGCTGGGCTTCTTCCTCTACAACGCCCGCCTGCCCGCGATGCTGGTGCTCGGCCTGTGGTTCGTGATGCAACTGGTGAACCAGCTGCTGACCCCGCCCGGCGGCGCGGGCGTGGCCTTCCTGGCGCACATCGGCGGATTCGTGGCGGGCATGGCCCTCTTGCCGGGCATGAAGCGGCGCAAGGTGCGGCTGTTCAACCCGGCGCGCCGCTGAGCCCACCGCTCGCGGTTTAGAATGGGCTGGGCAGGACGAGCGCTCGTTTCATGACGGATCCCAAGGACAAGCTACCGACGCGTTCCAGCTCCGGGCAGGTTGCGGAGTTCCTCGATCGCCTGGCCGCCACGCCGGCCCCGCGGCCCGGTGGCGGGCGGGGGCGGCTGATGTTCGCCATGGACGCCACCGCCAGCCGCGAGCCGACCTGGGACCGTGCCAGCCACATTCAGGCCGAGATGTTCCGCGAGACCGCGGCGCTCGGCGGGCTGGAGATCCAGCTGGTCTTCTACCGCGGGTTCCTGGAGTTGCGCGCCACACCCTGGCTGAGCGACTCGCGCGAGCTGATGCGGCGCATGACCGCGGTGAGCTGCCTGGCCGGCCAGACCCAGATCGGGCGCGTGCTCGGGCACGCCATCGCGGAGGCCGGGCGCGGACGGGTCAACGCCTTGGTATTCGTCGGCGATTGCATGGAGGAGAGCCCCGACGCTCTGGCCGCGCAGGCCGGCCAGCTGGGCCTGCTGGGCGTGCCGGTGTTCATCTTCCACGAGGGCGGCGAGGCGGTGGCCGAGCATACCTTCCGCCAGCTGGCGCGCCTGAGCTCGGGCGCCTACTGCCGCTTCGACGCCTCCAGCCCGCAGCAGCTGCGCGACCTGCTGAGCGCAGTGGCGGTGTTCGCGGCCGGCGGACGCAAGGCGCTGGCCGACTTCGGCCGCCGCCGCGGCGGCATCGTCGGCCAGCTGACCCACCAGATCGACGGCGGCAAGCGGGGCGGCTGAATGTCGGGACGTTTCCTGCTGGTCCTGCTGATCGTGGCGGCTATCGTCGGGTTTCTCGGCTATCGCTGGTTCGTGCGCACGCCCTCCCCGCAGGTGGCCGCGGCGCTGCGCAAGTACGCCCTGTGGACCCTGGCGGGCGTGCTCATCCTGCTGGCCGCGACCGGCCGGGCGCACTGGCTGTGGGCCCTGCTCGGCGGCGCGCTGCCCTTCGCCCAGCGCCTGTTCATGCTCTGGCGGGCGGTCAACCTGTTCAAGTTCTTCCGCAGCCAGGCCGGGGCGGGCGGCTCGGGTTTCGGGGCCCCGGCGGCCGGCGGCGGCGCGGGGCGCGCCTCCGAGATCAACACCCGCTTCCTGCGCATGCGCCTCGACCACCAGAGCGGCGATCTGACCGGCGAGGTGCTGGAGGGCGGTTACGCCGGACGGCGGGTGGAAGAGCTCAGTCTCGAGCAGCTGCTCGAGCTGCTCGCCGAGTGCCGCGCGGATGAGCAGTCCGGGGCGGTGCTCGAGGCCTACCTCGAGCGGGCCTTCGGGGAGGAGTGGCGCCAGCGCGCCGGCGAGGCCGGGCGGGCCGGCGCGAGCGCTGGGTCCTCGGGCGCGATGAGCCGCGAGGAGGCCTACCAGGTGCTCGGCCTCGAGCCGGGGGCGAGCGACGAGGAGATCGTGGCCGCGCACCGGCGCCTGATGCAGCGTTTGCACCCGGACCGCGGCGGCTCGGACTTCCTGGCGGCCAAGATCAATCGGGCCAAGGACCTGCTGCTCGACCAGTGAGGGCCGCGAACCCGATTCAAACGCCGGGGGAAGGAAGCGACATGACCAAACCGGAACAGGATGCTGAGCTGCTCGCCTTCATCGCCGAGATGTTCAACGAGCGCATCCCCTTCAACCGGGTGCTCGGCTTGCGGGTGGAGTCGCTGGACTACGAGCACCCGCGCATTCGCTTCGACATGCACGATGAGCTGGTCGGCAACTACATGCGCGGCAATCTGCACGGCGGAGTGATCTCGGCGGCGATCGACGTCTGCGGTGGCCTCGCCGCCTTCCTCGGGGTCCAGCAGCGCCTGCGCGACGAGCCGCTGGAGCGCAAGCTCGAGCGCTTCGGCCAGCTGGGCACCATCGACCTGCGCGTCGACTACCTGCGCCCCGGTTTCGGCAAGTGGTTCGAGGTCACCGGCTCGGTGCTGCGCACGGGCAAGCGGGTGGCGGTGACGCGCATCGAGCTCAAGAGCGACCAGGGCGAGCTGATCGCGGTGGGCACCGGCGCCTACGTGGTGGCGTGATGGCGCTCGCGCCCCGCGGCGCTTCCGGGCGCACCCCGATATCGTGGTCCGGAGAGTTGCGGTGACCCCGGCCGTCGTCGCCGCGCGCAATGCCGGCATCGCCTTTCGCGTGCACGAGTATGCGCACGACCCGGCGAGCGATTCCTACGGCCTGGAGGCGGCCGCGACGCTCGGCGTGGAGGCGGCGCGCGTGTTCAAGACCCTGGTGGCCATGCTCGATGGCGACCCCAGGCGCCTGGCGGTCGCCATCGTTCCCGTGTGCGGGCAACTCGATCTCAAGGCGGTGGCCGCGAGCCTCGGCGCCAAGCGCGCCGAGATGGCGCGCCCCGCCGACGCCGAGCGCGCGACTGGCTACGTGCTCGGCGGCATCAGCCCGCTGGGCCAGAAGCGGCGACTGCCGACGCTGCTCGACCACAGCGCCGGCGGCTTCGCCACCGTGTTCGTCAGTGCCGGGCGCCGCGGCCTGGAGATCGAGCTCGCCCCCAGCGAGCTGATCCGCCTCAGCAACGCCCGCGCGGCGCCGATCGGCCGCGGCGGCGGGCCCGGGCGATGAGCGCGCGCGCGGGCATATCCGGCGGCGAGGCGTGGCCTGCCACCACCCCGAGCCCGCCCTATTTCGCGGTGATCTTCACCTCGCTGCACTCCGCCGACACCGCCGGCTACGCGGAGACGGCGCGGCGGATGGAGGCGCTGGCAAGCGCCCAGCCCGGTTTCCTCGGCATCGAGACCGTGCGCGAGGGCGAGCGGGGGATCACCGTGTCGTACTGGCGCAGCGAGCGCGACATCGCCCGCTGGAAGGCCGAGCTCGAGCATGCGCAGGCGCAGCGCCGTGGGCGAAAGCGCTGGTACCGCCGCTACTCGGTCCGCGTGGTGCGGGTGATACGTGCCTACGATTTCGCCGGTTGCGCCTGAGGGAGGCGTCCGGAGATCGCCTCCGCGCACCAGGCCGTGAAGCCCTCCACCGGCAGCGGCCGGGAGTAGAGAAAGCCCTGGAAGCGGTGGCAGCCGCGGGTCTGCAGGAAGCGGCGCTGCTCCTCGGTCTCGACGCCCTCAGCGGTGACCAGCAGCGACAGTCGCGCGGCCATGGCGATGATGGCGTCGACGATCGCCGCGTCGTTGGGGTCGCTGGCGATGTCGCGCACGAAGGAGCGGTCGACCTTGAGCATGTCGAGCGGCAGCGACTTGAGGTAGGCGAGCGAGGAGTAACCGGTGCCGAAATCGTCGACCGCGAAACCCACGCCCAGGTCCTTCAGCTGGCGCATCTTGTCGCCGGCGTCCTCGACGTTCTCGACCAGCAAGCCCTCCGTGATCTCGAGCTCCAGACGCTTGGGGTCGGCGCCCGATTCGCGCAGGATCCCCTCGACGGTGGCCACGAACTCGGGGCGGCGGAACTGGTGCGGGCTGACGTTCACCGCCAGGCGACCGCCGTCCGCGATCGGCCCCTCCTTGCCCCACTCGGCCAGTTGGCGGCAGGCCTCGCGCAGCACCCACTCGCCGACCGCCAGGATCAGGCCGCTTTCCTCGGCCAGGGGGATGAACTCCCCGGGCGGCACCATGCCGCGCTCAGGGTGCACCCAGCGTAGTAGGGTCTCGGCACCGATCACCCGGTCGGCGCCGTCCAGCTGGGGCTGGTAGTACAGCACCAGCTGGCCCTTCTCCACCGCCTGGCGCAACTCCTTGCCGAGGCGCAGGCGGTTGTCGGCCTGCACCTGCATCTCGGGCTGGTAGAAGCGCGCGGCGTTGCGCCCGGCGCTCTTGGCGGCGTACAGGGCGGCATCCGCGTGGCGAAGGATGTCGTTGGCGGTCGACGCCTGCCCCTCGGCGGGGAACATGGCGATGCCGACGCTCACCGAGAGCTGGTGCTCGTGGCCGTCGAGGTCGTAGGGCTCGGCCAGGGCGCCGCCGAGATTGTCCGCCACCAGGTTGGCCTCGAAGGCCGCGCGCTCGCCGAGATCGCTGAGGCGCGGGAGCAGGACGGCGAACTCGTCCCCGCCCAGGCGCGCGACGGTGTCATCGGCGCGCAGCCGGCAGCGCAGGCGCTCGGCGACCTGGGTCAGCAGCAGATCACCGACCGGGTGCCCGAGCGCGTCGTTGAGGTTCTTGAAGTGGTCGAGGTCGACCAACAGCAGGGCGCCGTGGGCCTGGTGACGTTTCGCCGCCAGCAGCTCGAGGCTGAGGCGGTCGAGGAACAGGCGGCGGTTGGGCAGCGCGGTCAGGGCGTCATAGTAGGCGAGAAATTCGATCTCGGCCTCGGCGTTGCGGCGCAGGATGCCCATGCCGAGCAGATCCGCGACCCGGTGCAGGAAGTCCCGGCGCTCCTCGCCCAGCGGCTCCGCGTCGCCGCCCAGCAGCGCGAGGCGCCCCAGGCGCTGGTCTTCGCGTCCGATCTCCATGCAGCAGCCGGTGGCCGCGTCCAGGGCCGCCGGCTCCAGGCCGCCGTAGTGCAGCAGCTCCTCCGGGTCGCGACCGCGAAACGCCACCAGCCGCGGGGTCGCCCCGGGGCTGGCCGGGTCGGCGAGGAAGATGCCGCCGTCGTAGTCCCCGAGCCAGGCGACCGACTCGCTGACCAAGTCCAGCGCCTGCTGCAAATAGCCCTCCATCGCCAGCGGCTGCAGCGACAGGCGCGACAGCGCCACCAGCACCTGCTCCTCCTCGGCGGCGCGCTGGATCAGCTCCTCCTGGCGCTTGAGCGCGCTGAGGTCGATGCAGGCGCCGACGTAGTGGGTGACGGCGCCCGCCTCGTCGTGCACGGCGCTGATCGAGAGCCACTGCGGGAATACCGAGCCGTCCTTGCGCCGGTTCCAGATCTCGCCCTGCCAGCGCCCGCTGTCGAGGATCTGGCGCCACATGGCCTGATAGAACTCCGCGTCCTGGTGCCCCGAGTGCAGCAGCCGCGGATTCTGGCCCAGGGCCTCGGCGGCGCTGTAACCCGTGACCTCGGTGAAGGCCCGGTTGACGCGCACGATGGTCGCCGCGCGGTCGGTGATGATCACCGGCTGCTGGGTCTCCTCGAAGGTGGCCGCGGCCAGGCGCAGCGCCTCGTTGGCCTCGCGCAGCTCCGCGGTGCGCACGCGCACGGCCTCCTCCAGCGCGGCTTGGTGGCGGCGCTGCTCGCGCCGCAGGCGCAGGTGCTCGAGGGTGCGCTCGACGGTGTGCCGCAGCACCGACAGGTCCTGGATCGGCTTGACCAGGTAGTCGGCCGCGCCGAGGCGCAGCGCCTCGACCACGTCCGCGATCGAACCTGTGCCCGAGACCACGATCACCGGCAGCTCGTCGCGCAGCTGGCGGGCATACGCCAGCACGTCGAGGCCGTCAACCTCCGGCATGCGCAGATCGACGAGCACCAGGTCGGGGGCCTCGCGTTCGATCAGCTCGATGCCGGCACGCCCGTTCGGCGCCTCCAGGACACGGAAGTCGAGATCTTCCAGATAGGCGCGCAGACTGGCCCGGACCTCGGGCTCGTCATCGACCGTCAGGATCAGCGGCGCGGCGGCTTGCGTCTCGGTCACGGCTCTCGCTTCGACAGGAGCGCGCGCAGGGCCCGATCGAAGGCCTGCAGGTCGCGCTGGGGCTTCATGAATACCTGATCGGCACCGATGCCGATGGTCTGAAGCTCCGCCGAGGGCTGATAGCCCGGGGCCCCGGTGTGAATCAGAAACGCCGTCTCCGGCCGGCGGCGGTGCAGCGCGGCGATCAGCGCCTCGCCGCTCATCCCCGGCAGGCGCAGATCCACGATCACCGCATCGAAGGGGTGCGGCTCGAAGCGGGTGATGGCCTCCTCGGCGCTGGCCGCGGTGGCGCACTCGTAGCCGAAGTCGGCGAGGAACTCGGCCAGGCTGTCGCAGACCGCGGCCTCGTCGTCCACCACCAGGACGCTGCGCGTGCGCTCGCCGCTCACGTGGGATTGGTTTCCGGTCTCGGCGCCCGGGAGCCGCCGGTGCCGTCGCCCCGGACCCGGCCGGCGGGCTGGCTCTGACGCAGCGGCAGGCGGATCACGAAGCAGGCGCCGGCGCCCGGCTCGGCGATGACGTCGAGCAGGCCGCCGTGGGTCTCGCAGACGATGAAGTAGGACACCGACAGCCCCAGGCCCGTGCCGACCCCCACCTCCTTGGTGGTGTAGAAGGGCTCGAACAGGCGGCGTCGCTCGGCCTCGTCCATTCCCGGCCCGTTGTCGCGGATCTCCACCCGTGCCCAGTCCCCGTCGCGGCGCACGGCGAGCGTGAAGCACGGGGTGCGCGCGTGGTGCGGACAGTAGCCGGCCATCGCCTCGGCGCCGTTGCGCAGGATGTTGAGAAAGACCTGCTGCAGCATCGCCGGCTCGCAGCGCACTGGGGGCATGCCGGCCTCGAAGTCGCGCACGATCTCGATCCTGCGGAAGTCGTGCTTCTTCTTCAGGTCGTAGTCGTTCTCGGCGAGCTCGAGGGTGCGCTCGAGCAGCGCGGCGAGATCGTGCTCTTCCAGCCGCGCGGTGCTCTTGCGGGCGAAGCTGAGCATGTTCTCGACGATGCGCGCCGCCCGCTGACCGGAGCTCAGCACCCCCTCGATCATGCGCGGCAGCTCCCGCTTCTCGGCGTAGGCGGCGATCGCCTCCATGCTGGTGCCGGCCTCGCGTGCCGCGGCGGCGTTCTTGGCCAGGTCCGGGTCGAGGCGGTTGCGCAGCACCTGCACGCTTTGCAGGATGCCTGCCAGGGGATTGTTGATCTCATGCGCCATGCCGGCGGCCAGCCCCCCCACCGAGAGCATCTTCTCCGACTGGATCATGACCTCCTCCAGCCGCAGGCGTTCGGTGATGTCGTCCATGCGGATCACCGCGCCTTCCGCGTGCTCGCCGTCGAGCGGGTAGATGGTCACCTCTGCGTAGCGGATCTCGCCGTCGCCGGTGAGCGTGAGCTTGGGATCGCGCTGCGGCGTGCGGGTGCTGATCGCCGCCTGCACGCGCTCGCTCTCGCCGCCGAGCTGCGGCAGCACCGTCGCCAGCGGGCGGCCCAGCGCCTGCTCCGTGCCGAGGCCGCTGAAGCGCTCGGCCTCGCGGTTCCACTGCGTGACCAGTCCCTCGGCATCGACGCCGACCAGCACCGAGGGCATGGAGTCGATGATGTTCGCCAGCAGGTGCCTGAGCTGGTTGATCTCCCCCGTCTGGCGCCGCAGCTCCGTGACATCGGTGGACAGCGTCACCGTGGAGCCGTCGGGCAGTCGCTGCTCGTAGACCAGCAGGTAGAGGCCGTCCTGGCGACTGAGCTCGAAGGGCCCGCTCGGGTAGCGGTGACGGGCGAGGCGCTCCACCAGCCAGGCCTCCTCGCGGCCGCGCGCGTCCGGCACCAAGCCCTGGTCGAGCACGGCGCGCAGGTGATCTTCGAAGCTCACGCCCGGGCGCAGGGTGTCGGCCACCGCCGCGTTGAGCTCGCGGAACTTGGCGTTGCAGAGCACGAAGCGATCGTCGGCGTCGTACAGTGCGAAGCGCTCCGAGAGCGCATCGACCGCCGCCGCGAGGCGCGCGTTGGCAGCCTCGACCAAGCGCCGCTCGGTGATGTCGCGCGCGATGCTGGAGAAGCCGTTCACCTCGTCGGGGCCGCCGCGCTCGATGTGCACCGTCCAGAGCATGTGGTGGATGCGGCCCGTGCGGCTCACCTGGCGGTTCTCGATGGTGGCGCTGGACTCGCCGCGCTCCCGCCAGCGCTCGAAACTGCGCCGGGTGAACTCTCGATCCTCGGGGTGGATGAAATCGAAGGCTGACAACCCCAGGCATTCGTCGGGGGCGAGCCCGAAGACGCGGCGGGCCGCGCTGTTGACGAAGGTGAACCTGCCCTGCGCGTCGACACGGGTGATGAGGTTCTCCGTGCCCTCCACCAGTTCGCGGTACTTGCGCTCGCTGGCGGCGATCTGCTGCTCGCGTTCCTCGATGGCGTTCACCATGCCCGCGAACACCCGGCTGAGATCCTGGATCTCCTTGATCCGCGAGCGCGGCGGGTTTAGCTCGTAGCGCCCGGCGCTCAGCTCGCGGGCCAGTGCCGCGAACTCCCGGAACGGGCGCGCGAAGTGGCGCGCGCCGAGCAGCGCCGTCACCAGTGCCAGGGCGGTCGCGCCCAGCAGACCGGCGAGCAGGATCCACGCCGCCTCGCGGATGTCGTGGTAGGCGGAGCCCACCTCCACGCCCACCAGGGCTACCCAGTGCGGTCCCTCGATCGGCATCGCCGCGCCCAGGTAATCCCTGCCCTCGAAGGCGAAGCGCCCGGCGCCGGGGCGGCCATCGAGCGCTTCGCGCACCGCAGTGATGTGGCTGAGGTTGAGCTGCTGGGCGCTGAGCGCGGCGGAGGGGTGCGCGATCAGCTGGCCCTTGCGGTCGATGATCATCGGCAGGCCCTGGCCCTCGGCCTGCAGGCGCCGCGCGAACTCCGACAGCCGCTCGATCCGGAAGTCGCCGACCAGGGCCTCCTCGCCCACCGGCAGCGCCAGCGCGAGGGAGATCTCGCCGCTGAACAGCGAGAGGAAGGTGTCCGACCAGGTTGCGTGGTCGCGCGCCAGCGTCTCGGCGACGAAGGCCCGGCTGCTGAGGTCCAGCCCGAGGAAGTCCCTACGTCGCTCGCGCCGCTCGGCCGGCAGGCCGACCTCGCGCACCGAGCCGTCGCCGCTCACCAGGTACAGGGCCTCGAACAGCGGCGAGCTGTCGATCGCGGTCTCCAGGAGCGACCTCGTCTCGGTGTCGGCGCCGCGATCCCGCGCCGATTGCAGCGCTCCGCGCAGGTTATGCAGCAGCAGCTCCGGACCTTGCAGGAAGAGCTCCGCCTGGGTGCCCGCGGCGTTTGCCAGGGTGCGGTTGCGGCTCTCGATCTCGCTCTCGACTAGCGGCAGGAACCGCAGCAGCAGCAGCGCCCCCACCGCCAGCAGCGGGGCGATGGCGACCAGGGCGAACTGGCGCGCGAGGGAGCTCTGCAGCTGGCGCGGACGCCTCACCGCTCTTCGATCACCGTGAAGTTGCCGTTGCGTACCGTGGTCAGGTAGGTGCGTCGATCGGCGTCGCCAAAGCTATCGATGCGCAGCGGCCCCTGCACGCCGCTGAATTCCCCGATCGCCAGGATGCGCTGTTTCAGCCCGCCCGCGCCGTCGGTCTGCGCCCGCGCGCTCAGCACCACCTGGGCTGCGTCGTAGCCCGCGACGCCGGCGAACCCTGGCTCCTGGGAGAAACGCTGCACGAAGCGGCTGCGGAAATCGAGGTAGCGCGGATCATTGCTCGCGCGGTCGAAGAACTGCGCGATCAGCACGCCCTCCACGGCCGTGCCGCCCAGCTCGACCAGGCGTTCCGTGGCCGCCCACTCGGAGAGGGAGATGCCGACCTGCGGGTCGAGCTTGCGAATCTGCTGGCACAACAGCGCGGCATCGACCGAGTTGGCCAGGATCAGGACCGCCTCGGGTGCCGCCTCGAGGAGCCGCTGCGCCAGGGCGTAGAAATCGACCTCGGGTCCCGAGGCGAAGGTCAGGGGCTGGCTGACCTCGCCGCCGAGCGCCTCGAACTCGGCGCGGAAGTTGTCGAACCAGCTCTTGGTGTAGGCTTCGTTGCGCAGGTCGTAAATCGCGGCCACCCGGCGGCGCTTGAGGATCTCCGCCTGGTAACGGGCATTCTTGGCCGCGTAGCCCCTGGTCGGGGAGATGACGCGCAGGAACTGGTCGTCGATGCCGGCCAAGGTGTCGGTGGTCGTGGTGGGGCTCACCATCAGCACGCCGCGCTCGTTGGCGATCGGTACCGTCGCCACCGACATGGAGCTGGTCATGTGCCCGATCACCACCTCGACGCCGCCGGCGACCAGCTCCCGGAAAGCGGCGCGGGCGACCTCCGCGTCCTGGCGGTCGTCGCGGATCAGGAGCTCGATCGGGCGGCCGTTGATGCCGCCCCGACCGTTCCACTCCTCCACCGCGAGGATCACCCCATTGCGGCCCGCGATGCCGAGATCCGCGACCCGTCCCGACAGCCCGCCGACAAAGCCCAGGCGCACGGGCTGGGGTTCGGAGCAGCCGGCGAGGGTGAGCGCGAGTGCGAGCAGCGCGCACAGCGCGCCGCAACTGGAATAACGATCCCGCCTTCGTCCGCTCCCTGGGTCCATTGTGGTCTCCCTGATCAAGCGCGCGGCTCGGCGCCGCCTGCCGCCCCCGCCGAGTCTCCGGGCGTGGGCCTGCCGCATTCTACCGCCAAACGCCGCCTCGGGGGGGCGGCGCGGGGGGCGGCGGGCGCTTCGCTACAATGGCGCCCCGATCCCGAGTGCGGGCCGAGGCCAGGCGATGAATCGAGAGCAGCTCCCGCTGGAGGAACGAGCGGTCACCACGCTGCGTGGCGTTGGGCCGCGGCTGGCGGCGCGGCTCGAACGCCTCGGTATCCACACCGTGCAGGACGTGCTGTTCCATCTGCCGCTGCGCTACCAGGATCGCACCCGGACGGTGCCGATCGGTGCCCTGGTCGCCGGCCAGGAGGCGGTCGTGGAGGCCGAGGTGCGCCTGGCCGAGATCGGCTTCGGGCGGCGCCGCGCGCTGCTGTGCCGGATCGAGGACGGCACCGGCTTGCTCACCCTGCGCTTTTTCCACTTCAACGCTCGCCAGCGCGAGGCGCTGGCCCCGGGTGCCGTGCTGCGCTGCTTCGGTCAGGCGCGAGCAGGGCCCACCGGCCTGGAGATGATCCACCCGGAGTACCGGGTGCTCGGCGCGGGCGAGGGAGCAGCGGTCGAGGAGCGCCTGACGCCGATCTATCCCGCCACCGAGGGTGTCCATCAGCTCAGCCTGCGGCGTATCACCGAGCAGGCGCTCGAGGCGCTCGAGGAGGCCGGTGGCGACGGCCTGGTCGATTGGCTGCCCGCCGGCATTCTGCGCCGGCACCAGCTGCCCACGCTGGCCGCCGCGGTGCGTTTTCTGCACCGCCCGCCGCCGGCGGCGGATGTCGCGGCGCTCGAGGCCGGGCGCCACCCGGCCCAGCGGCGCCTGGCGTTCGAGGAACTGCTCGCCCACCATCTCAGCCTGCGCCAGCTCCGCCACCGGGTGCGACGCCGCGACGCCCTGGCGCTGGCGGGCACCGGAGATCTCCTGCGGCGCTTCTGGGAGCGGCTCGGCTTCGAGCCGACCGCGGCGCAGCGGCGCGTGATCGGCGAGATCCATGCCGATCTGCGCAACACCCACCCGATGCTGCGCCTGGTGCAGGGCGACGTCGGCTCGGGCAAGACCGTGGTCGCGGCCGCGGCGGCGCTGAGCGCTATCGAGTCCGGTGCCCAGGTGGCGCTGATGGCGCCGACCGAGTTGCTGGCCGAGCAGCACCTGCGCAGCTTCGAGGCCTGGTTCGAAGTCCTCGGGGTGAGCACCGCATGGCTGGTCGGGCGCGGCCCGGCGGGCGAGCGTCGGCGCGCGCGCGAGGACCTGGGCAGCGGCCGCGCCTCCTTCGCGGTCGGGACCCATGCACTGTTCCAGGAGGAGGTCGAGTTCGCGCGGCTGGGGCTGATCGTCGTCGACGAGCAGCACCGTTTCGGCGTCCACCAGCGCATGGCGCTGCGCGACAAGGGGCGCGAAGGCGCCCGACTGCCGCACCAGCTGATCATGACCGCGACGCCCATACCGCGGACCCTGGCGATGACCGCCTACGCGGATCTCGACGTCTCGGTCATCGACGAACTGCCGCCGGGGCGCAAGCCGGTGCAGACCGTGGCGGTGCCGCACGTGCGCCGCCCCGACGTGGTGGCGCGCGTTGAGCGGCTGTGCCGCGAGGGCGGCCAGGCGTACTGGGTGTGCACCCTGATCGAGGAATCGGAGTCGTTGCAGTGCGAGGCCGCCGAGGACACGGCGCGGGAGCTGGGCCGAGCGTTGCCGGATCTGCGGGTCGGCCTGGTTCACGGCCGTCTGAAGAGCGGCGAGCGCGCCACGGTGATGCGGGCCTTCGTCGCCGGCGAGCTCGACGTGCTGGTGGCGACCACCGTGATCGAGGTCGGCGTCGACGTCGCCAACGCCAGCCTGATGGTGATCGAGAACCCGGAGCGCCTCGGCCTCGCGCAGCTCCACCAGCTCCGCGGCCGCGTCGGGCGCGGGGCGGCCGCCAGCCACTGTGTGCTGCTCTACCGCGCGCCCCTGTCGGCGGCGGCGCGCGAGCGCATCGCGGTCATGCGCGCCACCAGCGACGGGTTCGAGATCGCGCGTAAGGACCTAGAGCTGCGCGGCCCAGGCGAGGTCCTCGGCACGCGCCAGAGCGGCCTGCTGCAGCTCAAGGTGGCCGATCTGGCGCGCGATCAGGATCTGATCCCGGAGGTCGCCGCCGCCGCCGAGCAGTTGCTCGAGCACCATGCGGCCAGCGTCCCGGGCCTGGTGCGCCGCTGGCTGGGCAGGGCGCCGCGTTATGCGTCCGTCTAGCGGCCGCGGGCGGCGGCGCGCCGCGCGGCTCGGCCGCCGCGCTAGAATGTGCGCCCCGCGGCGAGCGCGCCCCTGGAGGGAGCGGTGAAGTCCTCATGGATTGACTGGCTGCCCGGCCGGCTGCCCGATTTCGCGCGCCTGGTGCGGCTGGACAAGCCGATCGGCATCTACCTGCTCCTGTGGCCGGCGCTGTGGGCGCTGTGGATCGCGGGCGAGGGCCGGCCGGACACCCTGGTGGTGACGGTCTTCGTGCTCGGGGTGGTGCTGATGCGCTCGGCCGGCTGCGCCATCAACGACTACGCGGACCGGGCCCTGGACGGGCACGTGGCCCGCACCCGCGGGCGAATGCTGCCGGCGGGCCGGGTGACGCCGCAGGAGGCCGTGCGGGTGTTCGCCGTGCTCTCGCTGGTGTCCTTCGCCCTGGTGCTGCTTCTCAACTGGCTGACCATCGCCCTGTCCTTCGTCGGCGTGGTGCTCGCTGCCGCCTACCCCTTCGCCAAGCGCCACACCTACCTGCCCCAGGTGGTGCTGGGCGCGGCATTCGGCTGGGCGGTGCCGATGGCCTTTGCCGCGCAGACGGGCGCCATTCCCCAGGCCGGTTGGCTGCTCTACGTGACCGCGATCCTGTGGGCGACGGTCTACGACACCCTTTACGCCATGGTCGATCGCAAGGACGACCTGCGCATCGGGGTCAAGTCGACCGCCATCCTGTTCGGCGAGATGGACCGGCCCATCGTCGCGCTGCTGCAGGGCCTGGTGCTGGCCGGCCTGGTGCTGACCGGCCGCCAGGCCGGGCTCGGCGCCGTCTACTACGCTGCCCTCGGCGTCGGGGCGGCGCTGTTCGCCTACCAACAGTGGGTCATCCGCAAGCGCCTGCCCGACGACTGCTTTCGCGCCTTCCTCCACAACCACTGGTTCGGCCTGGTGGTGTTCGCTGGCATCCTGCTGGACTACCTGCTGCGCTGAGGCGGGCGGCTAGGCCGGCGGCCGGTCGGTTCGACAGACCGCCCAGACCTGGATGCGCCGCGCACCGCCGCGACGTAGGGCCCGCGCGAGCTCGTGCACCGAGGCCCCGGTCGTCACCACGTCGTCCACGATCGCCACGTCCTCGCCCAGCGAACCCGGCGCGGCGAGAAAGGCGCCGCGCAGGTTGCGCCGTCGCTCGCGCAGGCCCAGCCCGGCCTGGCTGGCGGTGTCGCGGACCCGGCGTACCGCGCCATTCCGTACCGCGATGCCCAGGCGCCGGGCGAGCGGGCGCGCGATCTCGTCCGCCTGGTTGAAGCCGCGCTCGCGCAGGCGCCGCGCGTGCAGCGGCATGGGGACCAGGAGCTGCGGCCGCCAGGGCATTGCGCCCGCCACGTGCTCGGCGAGGATCTCGCCCAGCAGGCGCCCGCAGTTCAGCCGCCCGCCGAACTTGAGCTGCTGCACCAGCCAGTCCGCCGGCGCGGCGTAGAGCAGCGGCGCGAGCAGGCGG